>NZ_RAZO01000008.1:37708-49394 GCF_004307535.1 Pseudomonas sp. Sample_9 | reverse complement strand
CTTACTTCTGCTGCGTCAGCGCCGAGTAGCTGTTCATCAGGTTGCGATAGTTGGGGATACGCTGCGACAGCAGATTGCCCAGGCCTTCAATGTCGTTGCGCCAGTCGCGGTGCAGTTCGCAGGCCACCGAGAACCAGTTCATCATCTGCGCGCCAGCCTGAGTCATGCGGCTCCACGCGGCTTGCTGCACGGTGGTGTTGAAGGTGCCGGACGCATCGGTGACTACGAACACATCAAAACCTTCCGCCAGTGCCGACAGGGTCGGGAACGCTACACAGACATCCGTTACCACACCGGCAATGATGATCTGCTTGCGCCCGGTGGCTTTGATCGCCTTGACGAAATCTTCGTTGTCCCAGGCGTTGATCTGGCCAGGGCGAGCGATGTACGGCGCATCCGGGAACATTTCTTTCAGCTCCGGCACCAGCGGGCCGTTCGGGCCTTGTTCGAAGCTGGTGGTAAGGATGGTTGGCAGGTCGAAGAACTTGGCCAGATCCGCCAGCGCCAGCACGTTGTTCTTGAACTCGTTCGGCGAGAAGTCCTGCACCAGCGAGATCAGACCGGTCTGGTGATCCACCAGCAGCACGATAGCGTCGTCTTTGTTCAGGCGGTTGTAGGTTGGAGTGGTCATGGTGTGCGTCCCTTTTCAAGTTTGAAGTTTTGTTGTTGCGTTCAAGTTGGGTACAGATTACTGACGCACAGCAAAGGGATAAATCGGCTGAAAAGCGTTTCACCGTCCACTCAAAGAGGACAATGCCAAGAGTCGAAATGCTAGACGGCTAATCCGCCGGAACGGCGCCATGCTATGCTCCGACAGAGAAAACGAGGGGTTAACAATGAGCGAATCAGCCACTGACAGCGTCGCGAGCGAAGTATGCAAGCTTGCGGAAAAACACCGCATTGGCGCCGAGCGTGACGGCCTGAGCCGCATGGCGGCAACGATAACGCAACTGGCTGGTGATACCGTCGAGCTGGATAATGTTGAGCAGTTGCTGGTTAATCTGAAGCGAAAGGGTGTGTTGAACAAGGCAGAAATCATGGCCTTGCAAGGACGTTACCTTCAGGAAAAAAGGCGTTCGAAAAAGCAGCTCAGCGCATGACGTTCGACCCCTTCGGCGATTTCGAAACTGAAGGCTACCTTCGCAACTCGCTCAAGCTGAAAGACCCGGTTGAAGTAAAGGAATCGGAACATCTCTCTTTCGAAGCCAGTATCGAAGACGCCCTTGCTCATCTGGCAAAAAAGAGATCCATCGACTATCAAGCGATACTCAAAACTCATGAAATCCTGTTTGCCGGTTTCTACCCATGGTCAGGCAAAGACAGGAATGAGCTTGTTCCCCACCTCGCGGTTTTCAAAGGATCAAAAGAAGATCCGCATCACACACCTTTCGAGCGACCTGAGCTGATCAAAAGATCCGTCGAATATGCGCTGGAGCTCGCTACAAACAAAAAACGCTTCCGCGAGCGCCCCGGCGAGGTGATGGGCCAATTGGCTTTCGCTCATCCGTTTCTGGATGGTAATGGGCGGACTATCCTGCTCGTTCACATGGAACTGTGCTATCGAGCCAAGTTCGCCATCGATTGGTCGAAGACCAACAAAGATGCGTATTTACGGGCGCTCAGCGACGAGATCCGCGATCCTTCCAGAGGCCACCTGGACGACTATCTGAAGCCCCACGTCGTAGACATCTCAAGCCGTGAGGAATGGCCCGAAGTGATTGGCGGTATCAAAGGGTTGGACGGTTTGGATAAGGAAGGAATCGTCTACGCGAATCTGGACAATCCCGACATTCAGCAACTGTATGAAACCTACAGAACGCAGCCAATAAAGTGACCAAGAAGCCTGCTGTTAAAAGCAGGCTTTATTTGTCTGGCGGCCTGCGCGACGCAGACCTGCTTACGCGCCCTGACGACTCAAGCTGAAATTCACTCAATCGTAAAACGGCTCAACCAACGCCCGACTACCGACAAAGAAACTGTCCGCCACCAGGCGCAACGGTTGCAGATCCAGGTCGCTGGCCTTGTCGCTGATCAATTGCTGGAAGTGGCGATAGACCGCTGCGTACTCGCCCTCCTCCGAGACGCTTTGGCGCACGCCGTCGATGCTCAGCACCGCGCCGCCATTGTCCAGGCGCAGAACGCCCTCGGTGCAGCGGATTTCGATGCTCCACAGTTCGTCGTGGCCGTGGTCGAAATCAAACTCGGCGCGGACGTCCAGTTGACGTGCGTCAGACATTTTGATCGAGGCGGCAATCGGCGACTGGCAGTTGCTCGGTACGCGCAGTTCGGCGGCTTCGACAAACAGCGGCAGCGCCAGCAGGTGGGTGATGATCGACAAGGCGTTGATGCCCGGGTCGAAGACGCCGAGGCCGCCCGGTTGCCAGATCCACGCCTGGCCCGGATGCCACTTGCGCACGTCTTCCTTCCAGTCGATCTGCACGCTTTGCAGGGTGCGGCTGGCAAGCCATTCACGTGCAGCAGCGATGCCCGGTGCATAGCGTGAATGCCAGGCGAACAAAGCGCTGACGCCTTGTTCCGCGACTTGATCGACCAAGGCCATGGCTTCGCCCAATGTTGCACAAGGCGGCTTTTCCACCAGCACGTGCTTGCCGACCGCCAATGCCTGTTGCACCAGCGCGAAGCGCCCTTGTGGCGGCGTGCAGAACGCAATTGCGTCGACAGTCGGGCCGTTTTCGAGCAGTTCGCCCAGCGACTGGAAGTTCTCCACCCCGGCGCAAGGTTTGCCTTGGGTTGCGACCGCCACCAACTGGAACGCAGGGTTGGCGAGGATGGCGGGGACGTGTTGATCCTGGGCAATTTTGCCGTAGCCCACCAGGCCGAGACGAATCGGTTGCATTACAGACTCCTGTTGTTGTTTTGGTCGTTGCAGCGCAGCGGCAAGAGTACGTGTTTCTGCGCTCGCCTCCAATCGTCATACTATTTAAATCAGGTTTGCTCGCGGCGAACGCATGGCTTATTCGTCATTTCTTCTTACACCTTTTGTCGTCCGATCCCGCACTGCGCGGCGATCGGCAGCCGGCGATCAGCCTCAATTTGCTATCATGCGGCGCTTTTACGGTTAACCCCCCGCCAGTCCTGCCGACTCGCGGGCTGCAAAAGGCGGTATTAGATGACGGCTTTGTTGACTCGCCGCAAGGTACTTGCGGGAATGGGCGTGCTCGGGCTCGGCCTGCTCGCCGGTTGCGATACCCGTGGCCAACTGTCCTACAAGTACGGCAAGGATCTGAGCGACAAGATCCTCGGACGCACCTTCAAGCTGAAGAATCCCGAAGGCGAAACCATGTCGCTGTCGAGCTTTCGCGGGATGATGCCGATGATCTTTTTCGGCTTCACCCAGTGCCCGGCCGTTTGCCCCACTACCCTGGCCCGCGCCGCACAGATCAAAAAACTGATGGGCCGCGACGGCGACCGTTTGCAGGTGGTGTTCATCACCCTCGACCCGGAACGCGACACGCCGCAGATCCTCGACGCCTACGTCAAAGCCTTCGACCCGAGCTTCGTCGCGCTGTACGGCACGCTTGAGGAAACCAAGGCCACCGCCAAGGAATTCGACGTGTTCTACGAGAAAGTCCCCGCCGGCGACACCTACACCATCTCCCATACGTCCACCAGCTACGTCTACGACTCGCGTGGTGAGTTGCGCCTGGGCCTGTCCACTTCGCTGACAGCCCAAGAGTGCACGGAAGATTTGCTTACTGTTATGGAGGTCTGCTGATGCATCCCGTTCTGAATCACCTCAAACGCACCGTATGTGCACTGTCCCTGCTCGGCCTGGCCTTTCAGGCGTCGGCGCAGACCAAAGTCGACGACGCCTGGGTCCGTGCAACGGTGCCGACCCAGTCTGCCAGCGGCGCGTTCATGACCGTCACTGCCGACAGCGACAGCAAACTGCTCAGCGTCGCCTCGCCAGTGGCCAAGGACGTACAGATTCACGAAATGAGCATGAAGAACGATGTGATGACCATGGGCCCGGTAAAGTCGGTTGAGCTGCCTGCCGGCAAAGCCGTGAGCTTCGATCCGAACGGCTACCACGTCATGCTGATGGGCCTGACCGGTCAGTTGAAGGAAGGCGACAGCGTGCCGCTGACCCTGACCGTGGAAAACGCCAAGGGCGAGAAAGAAACCATCGAAGTCAAGGCACCGGTCCGCGCGCTGACCAACATGGGCGGCCACGATCACAGCAAGATGCATTGATCGCTGACTGAAAGACTGTTCGCCTGACAGAAAAACGGGGCGGCCTGATCGATGATCAGGCCGCCCCGTTTTTTTGATGTGTGCAGAATTAACGCTTGCGGGCCAATGCGTTGCGCACGCTTTCCGGTGACATCCCTGAGCTGGAACGGGTCATGGGTTCAACGACGGTCGCCTTGGCCAACTGTTCCTTGCGCTTCGTTACCTGACGCCAGTGGTAAGCGAAATATCCGACTGCTACCACGATCCCCAACCAACCGAACACCGAACTCACGAAGAACCACAGCGCCAGTGTGACCCACACGGTTTTCGAGTTGAACAACTTCAAACTGTCGTCGGCAGGCACCGGTTCGACCGGCGTCTGTGGCGCCTCCGGTACTTTCTGCATCCCCTGCAGATCAAAGCGCAGCGCGAAGTCCGCCCCGGGCACAGGCACCTCGATCTGATTGCCTTCAGCACGATGCACGCGAATTTCGCCATCGACGAGCGAGACGGAGCTGAAACTGATCTGGGTGTCACAGCGAATCTCGCCGTTGACCAGGGTCACGACCGTTCGTTGTGAGTCAGCGGGAGTGTCGCGCATGTCGATTCCTTGAGCGTTCCACGTCGGACGACGTGCGAAGGGAAAATCCGTTGGAGGCAAATGCTACTGAGTGGCTACTACGCTGTCCAGAAGCGTGAACCCGGCTGCAAATTATCCGGCTCGAGCGTGTTCGGAGTAACCAGCCTGATGGAAAGCGTGCTTTACATCTGAATCAACATCAGCAACCATGTAAAGGGTCTTTTACATAGGAAGTGAAGAATGAACCGGTACCACCTCGAATTGGGCGCAGCATTAATCCTCTACATGCTGGTGCTGACAGCATCATTGATTGCCTCGCAATACCTGATGGATGCGCACCTCGTGCTGCGCTCGGCCGTCGCACTGACGCCGATCATTCCGGCGGCCCTGATGTGCTGGGCCATCGTGCGGAACATGCGGCGCATGGACGAAATGCATCTGCGCATCCAGTTCGAAGCCTTGGGGTTCGCCTTTGCCGCCTCGGCATTGGTGACCTTCAGCTATGGTTTTCTGGAAAACGTCGGCGCCCCGCATATCCCGTGGACGTGTGTGTGGCCGGTAATGGGGCTGATGTGGATTGTCGGCCTGCACATTGCGCGACGCCGCTACCAATGAAAAACCGTCTCAAGGAATTGCGCGCCGAGCGCAAGTGGTCGCAGGTCGATCTGGCCGAACGCCTGAACGTGTCGCGCCAGACGATCAACGCCATCGAAAACGAACGCTACGATCCGAGCCTGCCATTGGCGTTTCAGATTGCCCGGGCGTTTGAGCTGCCGATTGAGAGCATTTTTGATGGTGGCGAATCTTGAATGGCAAAAGGGGCAACACACGTTGCCCCTGTTCGATCAACTCCCCGCACCACCATGCGCTTCTTCAAAGAAGTAATCCTTCCAGCTCCCCGCCTTGTTTTTCAACACACCCAGTTCCTGCAATTTCTCGGCGTAGATGAACGTGCGTTGCGGTACGACGGTGAAGTCGATTTCCGGGTCTTGGACGATTTGCTCGACCAGAGCCAAGGGCAATTTCGATTGCTCTACGCGGATGTAGGCCTGGGCAGCGGCGGGCTTGTCGGCTTTGATGATCTGCTCGGCTTCGGCCAGTGCGTCGTAGAACGCCTTGTAGGTTTTCGGGTTGTCGTCGTGGAATTTTTCTGTGGTGTAGAGCACGTTGAACGTCGCCGGGCCGCCGAGGATGTCGTAGGAGCTCAGCACTTTATGCACGTTGGGGTTTTGCAGCGCCTGGTATTGAAACGGCGGGCTGGAGAAATGCGAGTTGATTTCCGAGCCGCCGGCGATCAGCGCGGCGGTGGCGTCCGGGTGCGGCAGGCTGACCGAAATGTTGTCGAACTTCTTGAACTGGTCATTACCGTATTCCCTGGCAGTTTCAATCTGCAGGGTACGCGACTGGAAGCCTACGCCTGCGGCCGGCACGGCGATACGGTCCTTGTCGCTGAAGTCCTTGAGGGTTTTGATGTTCGGGTTGTTGGTCAGCAGGTAATTGGGCATCGAGCCCAGCGCGGCGATGGCTTTGACGTTCTGTTTGCCCTTGGTGCGGTCCCACACAGTAAGCATCGGCGGCACGCCGGCCGAGACCACGTCCAGCGCTCCGGTCAGCAGCGCCTCGTTCATCGCCGTGGCGCCGGAAATGCTGTTCCAGTCGACCTTGATCTCCAGGCCCTGGGCCTTGCCGTGTTTCTCGATCAATTGTTGATCGCGCACGACGTCGAGAATCAGGTAACCAATGCCGAATTGCTGGGCGATGCTGATTTTGCCCTCCGCCCGGGCGCCGCTGCTGAACAGCGCGCCCGCTGCCAGAGTTGCGGCCAACAGAGTCAGCGCAGAACGTTTGAACGGTGTGGCCATGACAACCTCGCAGCATGGGGATGGGCTGAAAAGCCTGACTTTATAGCTATAAAAAATTGAAATTAAATATCTTTATCGCATATCGATAGCACTGAGCGATTTGACGTCTGCTGCTGGAATTCAGGAGCAGTGGATCGACCTACAACAGTCTGAAACAAAAAACTGCCCCTCCGAAAAACGGCCATACGTCCCACAACCCACGCCCGCTATGGGCACGCGCCGTTCCAGCGATCGCCAGCCGCAGGTTTTAATAGCCGATCAGCCTTCCTGCCCTTGGTATCATCACCCACACTTTTTTGACCCTTTGATGACAAGCAGGCCTTTTTTGTGAGCGCTCTTTTCAACTGGCTGCGGCGGCCGAATGCCCGCCTTTTTTCTCTCATCGTTCTGGTGTTGATCGTGCCGGTGTGCCTGCGTGCAGCATTGGGCTGGTCGACACCGCTGGGCTTTTTGTCGGATCTGGCCTTCGGCAGTTTGCTGGTGGTAACGCTGCATCGCCGCGCATGGTGGCTGGCCTTGCCGGTGCTGATGTTCTGGGCGCTGCTGGCGATCGCCACGGCAGAATTGGTCAGCGCCGTCGGCCGCCTGCCGACGCCTTCGGATATTCACTATCTGATCGACCCGCAATTCGTCGAAAATTCCACTGGCGGCGGACTTGCGCACCCTGCCCTGGCCATGGCTTTGCTGGGTGCCCTGGTTTTCTGGCTGCTGACTCAGTTTGTTGGTCGCGGCTTGTCTCGCCCTGCTCTGCCTCGCTCCGTCTGGGCCGCGCCTATTGTGTTGTTCGCCGCACATTGGGGCGCGCAAAACCTGTGGCCGAATGACGGCGACGCCTGGCGCCTGTACAACCTGCCGCATCAGTTGCTCGCCAGTGAAGTCGCCGACCTGCAGATCCAGGCCGAGGAATGGCTCGACGGCGACGTTGAAGAACCCACACCGGCGATGGCCGGGCTCACCGACGTCGATCTCAATGGCCAGAAGCTGCTCGCCGCGCCGGGCCAGGCGCGCAATGTATTGATCATCGCGCTCGAAGGCATCCCCGGCGCCTACATCCGTGCCAACCGTGAGGCGATCGGCAGTCATTATCAGGAAGACCTGATGCCCAACCTCAGCCGCTGGGCCGAGCGCGGCATGAACACCCCGGATTACGTGCTGCACACCCATCAGACCATTCGCGGTCTGTACGCCATGCTGTGCGGTGACTACGACAAGCTCAACAATGGCACGCCCAAAGGCGTGGAAATGCTCACCCTCAACGAACGCAATCAGGCCTGCCTGCCGGCACAATTGCGCGAGCACGGCTTCAGCACGCATTACTTGCAGGGCGCGGGCCTGCGCTTCATGGCCAAAGACAAGATCATGCCGCACATCGGTTTCGATGCGACCCACGGTCTGGAATGGTTCAGCAACAGCAACTACCTGGAATTCCCCTGGGGCAAGGATGACAAGGCGTTTTTCGAAGGCGCGCTGGATTACGTCGGCCAACTGAAGAAGCAAAAACAGCCATGGATGCTCACGCTGCTGACGGTCGGTACCCACCAGCCCTACTCCGCACCGGACGATTATCTGCAGCGTTATGAAACGCCAAAGCAGGCTGCTGTGGGTTATCTCGACGATGCGCTGGATGAATTTCTTTCGGGGCTGGAGCGCCAAGGCTTTCTCAAGGACACGTTGGTGGTGATCACCTCGGATGAATCCCACGGCATCGACGGCGTGCGGCTGGCCTCCTCGTGGGGTTTCAATCTGACGCTGGCGCCGGAGCAGGCGCAACTGCCGCGCCTGAATGCCGGGGTCTATGGTCACGTCGATCTGAGCACCTCGATCCTCGACTATTTCGACCTGCCGGTGCCGACTGCGCTGAGCGGCCGCTCGCTGTTTCGCGACTACGATTCCGGGCGCGAGATCATGTCGTTCACCAACGGCAAGCTGCGCTATCACGACGGCCAGGGCATCTTCTCCGAATGCGACCTGCCGCGCCGCTGCCGCTACTACCAAAGCACCGGTTTCATTGCTGACAGTGCCACCTACAAAGGCACCTACAGCGGCCACCCGGCCCGGCAGATCGCCGCGCGCGCCGATGCGCTGGACCTGTCCCTGCTGCGCACACCACTCAATCATCGCTACCAGTTCGGCAGCAACAACATCATCCCTCTGCAAGCGCAGATCAAGGATGACTGGGCCGACAACCTTATCGGCGCGCAATACCTGGAAATGCCCAAAGGCTCGCACACCCGCGTGCGCCTGACCGTGCGCTCGGTCGATCCGCAGCAGGCGGCGTACATTCAGCTCAAGGCCAAGGAATTTGAACAGGACGTGCAACTGGGCCTGCCAACAGAAATGATCGCCACGGCGGACCAGCCGCTGGAGATGGATTTCAGCTTTGAAAACCCGCAGCCGCGCAAAGCCTTCTCGTTTCATTTGTTGGGTTATGGGCAAGGCGCAGTAGAAGTCAGCGACTTCAGCGTCATCACCGAATTGCCCGGCCAGGAAGACATCCTCGACGACGTGCCGGAGGACGACACCGCACAATCGAGCTAACCCCTGTAGGAGCTGCCGAAGGCTGCGATCTTTGCTTTTGATTTTTTGATGAACAAAGATCAAAAGATCGCAGCCTTCGGCAGTTCCTACCTGTGCGGTGAAAGAGTTTGCCTATCGGTATCCAATAGTCGGGCTATTAGCCGACTTGCCAACTCGGGTCTAGCCTTACCAGTCCGAAGTCGGCACGAGCCGGCCGCAGACCTGATAGGGATACGAACATGGCAAACGAATCGAAATGCCCGTTCAACCACGCCGCCGGCGGCGGTACGACGAACCGTGACTGGTGGCCGAATCAACTCAATCTGAAAATCCTCAGCCAGCATTCACCCAAGTCCGATCCGCTGGGCCAGGACTTCGACTACGCCAAAGCCTTCAAAAGCCTCGACTTCCAGGCGCTGAAACAAGACATCAAAGCACTGATGACTGATTCTCAGGACTGGTGGCCGGCCGACTTCGGCCATTACGGCCCGCTGTTCGTGCGCATGGCCTGGCACAGCGCCGGGACCTATCGCACCGCCGACGGCCGTGGCGGCGCCGGCTCCGGACAGCAACGCTTCGCCCCGCTCAACAGCTGGCCGGACAACGTCAGCCTCGACAAGGCCCGCCGCCTTCTCTGGCCAATCAAGCAGAAATACGGACGCAATATTTCCTGGGCCGACTTGATCGTGCTCACCGGCAACGTCGCCCTAGAGTCGATGGGCTTCAAGACCTTCGGTTTCTCCGGTGGTCGCGCCGATGTCTGGGAACCGGATGAAGATGTGTACTGGGGTTCGGAAACCGAGTGGCTGGGCGGCGACAACCGTTACGGCAAGAGCAACGGCCCGGTGCAGGAGCCCGGCGACGGTACGCTGGTGGCTGAGCCTGATTTGCATGGCCGTGAAGAAAGCCGCACCGATCAGGGCGAACGCAACCTGGAAAATCCCCTCGCTGCCGTACAGATGGGCCTGATCTACGTCAACCCTGAAGGCCCGGAAGGCAACCCGGACCCGGTGGCCTCGGCCAAGGATATTCGCGAAACCTTCGGCCGCATGGCCATGAACGACGAAGAAACCGTGGCGCTGATCGCCGGCGGCCACGCCTTCGGCAAAACCCACGGCGCCGGCCCGGCCGACAATGTCGGTCCGGAACCGGAAGCGGCCGGTCTGGAGCAGCAAGGCTTGGGCTGGAAAAACACCTTCGGCACCGGTAAAGGCGCCGACACCATCACCAGCGGCTTGGAAGTGACCTGGACCACCACACCAACGCAGTGGAGCAACAACTATCTGGAAAACCTGTTCGGCTTCGAGTGGGAGCTGACCAAAAGCCCGGCGGGCGCCCATCAGTGGCAACCGAAAAACGGCGCCGGTGCAGGCACCGTTCCCCACGCTCACGATCCGAACAAGAAGCTCTCGCCGACCATGCTCACCTCCGATCTGGCGTTGCGCTTCGATCCGGCCTATGAACAGATCTCGCGGCGCTTCCTGGCCAATCCCGACCAACTCGCCGACGCGTTCGCCCGCGCCTGGTACAAGCTGATCCATCGTGACATGGGTCCGCTCTCTCGCTACCTCGGCCCGGAATTGCCGCAAGAGGAGTTGCTCTGGCAAGACCCGCTGCCCGACGTAACGCACCCGCTGATCGATGACAGCGACGCCTCGGCGCTGAAAAACAAGGTGCTGGCTTCAGGGTTGTCAGTGTCGCAACTGGTCTCGACCGCGTGGGCTGCAGCATCGACCTTCCGCGGTTCGGACAAGCGCGGTGGCGCCAACGGCGGACGCTTGCGTCTGGCCCCGCAGAAGTTCTGGCAGGCCAACCAGCCCGAGCAACTGGACAAGGTGCTAAGCACACTGGAAGGCATTCAGAACGAGTTCAACGGTTCTGCTGCCAATGGCAAGAAGATCTCGTTGGCGGACCTGATCGTCCTGGCCGGTAATGCCGGGGTGGAAAAAGCCGCGCAGAGCGCCGGGCATTCGGTGTCGGTGCCGTTTTCACCGGGCCGCGTCGATGCTTCGCAGGAGCAGACCGATGTCGAATCGTTCGGCTTTCTCGAACCGATCGCGGATGGCTTCCGTAATTACAGCAAAGGCAAATACACGGTTGCGGCGGAAACCCTGCTGATCGACAAGGCGCAGTTGCTGACGCTCACGGCACCGGAAATGACCGTGCTGCTGGGTGGTCTGCGAGTGTTGAACACCAATGTCGGCCAGACGCGGCATGGCGTGTTCACCGATAAAACCGAAACGCTGAGCAACGACTTTTTCACCCACCTGCTGGACATGGGGGTGGAGTGGACGCCGACTTCAAGGGATGCAGATGAGTTCGAAGGCCGTGACCGCAAGACCGGGGCGCCAAAGTGGACGGCGACTCGGGTGGATCTGGTGTTCGGCTCGAATGCGCAATTGCGCGCATTGGCCGAGGTGTATGCCAGCGCGGATGCCAAGACGCAGTTCGTCAACGATTTCGTCAAGGCATGGACGAAGGTGATGAATCTGGATCGGTTTGATCTGCGTAAATAGCTGTTTGTTGTGCCAAT
>NZ_RAZO01000008.1:37407-37608 GCF_004307535.1 Pseudomonas sp. Sample_9 | reverse complement strand
AGGTGATGAATCTGGATCGGTTTGATCTGCGTAAATAGCTGTTTGTTGTGCCAATGAAAATGCCGCTCGTTGAGCGGCATTTTTTTGTTTGCTTCGGATTATGTGGTGCGGGAGATAACCAGCCCCTCACCCCAGCCCTCTCCCAATGGGAGAGGGGGAAAGGGAGCCGATCCCTGTTGGTTTCAAGACCTGAGTTCGATG
>NZ_RAZO01000008.1:0-37397 GCF_004307535.1 Pseudomonas sp. Sample_9 | reverse complement strand
TGGGAGAGGGGGAAAGGGAGCCGATCCCTGTTGGTTTCAAGACCTGAGTTCGATGCCGGAATTTCAGGTCGGTGTAACTCGAATATTCACCTGGTCAGTCCCCTCTCCCTCTGGGAGAGGGGGAAAGGGAGCCGATCCCTGTTGGTTTCAAGACCTGAGTTCGATGCCGGAATTTCAGGTCGGTGTAACTCGAATATTCACCTCGGTCAGTCCCCTCTCCCTCTGGGAGAGGGTTAGGGTGAGGGGCGGTCTGAAGCTGGAATACCGACCTTTATGATCATCAAAATCAAAAGATCGCAGCCTCGTTTCCCTCGACAGCTCCTAAATGATCGGGTTACGCGAGGCTTTTGCTTACCACTTCATACACGTCGCTGGACAACGACCCCGAAGCGAGAATCCGCTCCAGCTCGGCCTTCATCAGTGCCTGACGGGCGCTGTCGTATTTGCGCCAGCGGGTCAGCGGGGCCAGTTGGCGCGAGGCGATCTGTGGGTTGAAGCCGTTCAGTTCGATCACCAGATCGGCAAGGAAGCGATAACCGGAACCGTCCGCCGCGTGGAAGTTGATCAGGTTCTGCCCGGCGAACGCGCCGATCAGTGCCCGCACCTTGTTCGGGTTCTTGATGTTGAACGCCGGGTGCTGCATCAACGCCTTCACCCGCTCCAAACCGCCCGGCAAGGTGCTGCCGGCCTGCACGCTGAACCACTGGTCCATGACCAGCGGATTGTCCTTGAAGTGCTCGGCAAAGCTCGCCAAAGCCAAAGCCTTCTGCTCTTCGAACGGCGAGTTGACCAGCACCGCCAGCGCAGTCAGGCGCTCGGTCATGTTGTCGGCGGTCTCGAACTGCTCGAGCGCCGCCGCCAGCACTTCCGGCTTGCCGCTGAGCATCAGGTACGACAGGGCGATGTTCTGCAAGGCGCGACGGGCGAAGTGCTCGGCCTCGGCCACGTACGGAGTCTTTTTCGACAAGTCGCGGTTGGCCTGATAACGCAGCCACAGCGCTTCGAACAAGCCTTCGGCCAATTGCTTGCGGGCAAATTCGCGAGCGACATGAATCGCCTCGACGTCAGCCACTTCGCTGATCTCGGTGAGATAGGCCTCACCCGGCAGCGAAAGCATTTCGGCAACCATCGCCTGATCCAGCGACTCGTCGGACAGCACCGTGCGCAGCGCCGACACCAAACGCGGATCGAGCTTCAGGCTCTCGCCTTTCTGATGTTGGCCGATCAACTCTTGAAGCACTTGCACCGACAATTGCTGACCGGCATCCCAGCGATTGAAACCGTCGCTGTCGTGCTGCATCAGGAACATCAGTTGATCGCGGTTGTACGGGAAGCTCAGCTTCACTGGCGCCGAGAAGCCGCGCAGCAGCGACGGCAACGGCTGTTCGTTGATGTCGACGAAAGTGAAAGTCTGCTCGGCTTCGGTTACCGAAATCACTCGGGTGGTGCCTTGTGCCGAGGCTTCGCCAGCCAGACGCAGGGCGATTTCATTGCCCTGGCTGTCGAGCAGGCCGAGCTCGACCGGGATCACGAACGGCAGTTTTTCCACCTTGTCCGGGGTCGGCGGGCAGCTCTGGCGGAAGGTCAGGCTGTAGGTTTTCGCCGCAGCGTCGTAGGACTCGCTGACGGCCAGACGCGGTGTGCCGGCCTGGCTGTACCAGCGTTTGAACTGACTGAGATCAACGCCATTGGCATCTTCCATGGCCTTGACGAAGTCGTCGCAGGTCACGGCCTGGCCGTCGTGGCGCTCGAAGTACAGATCGCTGCCCTTGCGGAAGCCGTCGGCGCCCAGCAGGGTGTGGATCATGCCGACCACTTCCGAGCCCTTTTCGTACACGGTCAGAGTGTAGAAGTTGGAAATCTCGATGAAGCTGTCCGGGCGCACGGCGTGGGCCATGGGACCTGCATCTTCGGCGAACTGGTGGGTACGCAGGTACGCCACGTCCTGAATGCGCTTGACCGTCGCCGAGTTCATGTCCGAGGAGAAACCGGCATCGCGGAACACCGTGAAACCTTCCTTGAGCGACAGCTGGAACCAGTCGCGGCAGGTCACGCGGTTGCCCGACCAGTTGTGGAAGTATTCGTGGGCGACGATCGCCTCGACCCGCTGGTGCGCAGCGTCGGTGGCAGTTTCGGCGCGGGCCAGCACGGCGCTGGAGTTGAAGATATTGAGGCCCTTGTTCTCCATCGCGCCCATGTTGAAATCGTTGACGGCGACGATCATGAAGATGTCCAGATCGTACTCGCGACCGTAGACCTCTTCGTCCCAGCGCATGGATTTCTTCAGGCTGTTCATCGCGTGCTGGCACTTGTCGATGTTTTCCGGCTCGACATAAATGCGCAGCGCGACGTTGCGCTGGCTCATCGTGGTGAAGGTGTCTTCGACGCACCACAGATCACCGGCGACCAGCGCGAACAGGTACGCCGGTTTCTTGAACGGGTCTTCCCAGGTCGCCCAGTGCCGGCCGTCTTCGCCGGGGCCGGAAGCGATCGGGTTACCGTTGGAGAGCAGCACCGGGTAGCTGTGCTGTTCGGCCACGACGGTGGTGGTGAACTTGCTCATCACGTCCGGGCGATCGAGGTAATAGGTGATCTTGCGAAAGCCTTCGGCCTCGCACTGGGTGCAGAACATCGTGCCGGACTTGTACAGGCCTTCCAGCGCGGTGTTGGTTTCCGGATGGATGCGCACGCTGGTGTCGAGGGTGAAGGTTTCACTGGTTGGCTGCAGAGTCAGGTGGCTGTCCGAGACTTGATAGTCAGCGGCGCTCAGCTCCTGGTCCGCCAGCGTCACCGACAGCAGCTCGAGTTGCTGGCCGTCGAGCACCAGCGGCGGCAGGCCGGCGCCACGTTCAGGATTACGGCGCATCACCAGTTGCGCGTGAACCAGGCTGTGGTCCTCGAACAACTCGAAGGTCAGGTGCGTTTCGTCAATCAGGTACTCGGGCGCCTGATAGTCCTTGAGATAGATCATCTTCGGTTGTTCGGTGCGCATGCTGGAATCCTTATTGATGCACGGCGAGCTGGTAAGCCGTGTATTTACGAATGTTGATCACGCCGGTGTCAAAGATCAGGTACTGGCCCTTGATCCCCAGCAGCGTGCCTTCGGCAATCGGGTTCTTGTCCAGGTTGAAGCTGACGATTTTCGCCGGGTATTGCTCGACGGGATAGCGGATTTCCAGCGGTTCGACATCGGCAATCGTCTGAATCGCCTGTAGGCCGAATCGCTCCTGCAACCCTTGCAGGCCTTCGGCGCAGCTTTCGAACAACTGATCGCGCACCTGCGCCAGATCCACCGCCGCCGCATCACCTTTGAGCAGCGCGCGCCAGTTGGTCTTGTCCGCCACCTGGCTGCGGAACAGGTCCTCGACAAACCCCGATTGCTGGCGTGTCGATACACGCATGATCGGCAACGCCTGACTCGCACCCTGATCCAGCCAGCGGGTCGGCAACTGCGTGGCACGGGTGATGCCAACCTTGATCCCCGACGAGTTGGCCAGATAAACCACATGATCGGTCATGCAGAACTGCTGGCCCCACACCGGATCGCGGCAGGTGCCGGCGTCGAAGTGGCAACGCTCCGGGCTCATGATGCACAGGTCGCACTGCGCCAGTTTGGTCATGCACGGGTAGCAATAACCCTGACTGAAACTGGTCTTGGTCTTGCGCCCGCAATGGGTGCAGTGGATCGCCCCCAGGAATTCCAGACGCAACGTGCTGCCGATCAACGGATTGACCGGCACCTCGACGTCATCCAGACGAAACGCGTATTGCACGTTCGACCCGTCCAGGCGCGCCGACATTTTGCTGATTGCACCGCGGCCAATCTCGATCAATGGATGGCATCCGACTTGAACAGGATGTTCGGCACTTCGATCGACTTCGACGCACATTCTTGCGGGCCCATGTAGCCAGTGCGCTGGTCTTCCGGCAGGTTCTGGATTTCCCAGGCAATCATCGCCTGCAACGACAGCTCGCGCTGTTCGGCGGTGAGTTTGTTACCGTCGGACCACTTGCCGATTTCCACGGCCAGTTTCAGGCTTTCGTAGATGTCCGGGGTGATGTTGCTGATCATGTCGTTGAAAGAGGACATCAGGGTCTCCGTGCTCTTTGCTGAACCAAAAATTTTAGACGGCCAGTTTACGGCGGTTATACAAACCGCCCAACAAACCGGTGAAGCATCCGATGAGTAACCCGCTCAGGTGCGCGGCGTTGGCGATCTGGCCGAAACCGATCAGCGAGATCAGCCCGGACATGCACACCACCAGCCACACCAGCATCATCACCAGCACGCCGCGCGGCAGACGATAGGCCGGGTTCGGCGCCAGCATCTGGAAAATCCAGCAATGCCCGAGCAAGCCGTAAAGCACGCCGGACAGCCCGCCAAACAGGCTCGGCCCGCTCCAGACGAACTGCGCGTAGTTGGACACCAGACTGAACAGCAGCGTCAGACCGATCAGGTTGATGCTGCCCTGGCGCGACTCGATGCGCCGCCCCAGCTCCCAGTACCACATGCCGTTCATGGCCAGATGAAGGATGCCGAAGTGGATCAGCATCGGCGTGACCAGCCGCCACCACTGCCCTGCCGCCAGACTGTCGGCCAGTGGCGTGAAGTGGATGTACTCGCCGATCACGCGAAAATCGAGGAAGGTCAGCCAGCGCAGGGTCTCGAGGTTTTCGCCGAGGAAGGTCAGGCCACCAACGATCAGGCTCAACAGCAGAATCAATCCGGTGGCCCTGGCGTGTTTCAGCTGTTCGGCGAAACCTGGTCGTTTAAAGGTCTGGCCCACGGGAATGTCCAGTTGCTGATCCGGGTCGCCGGCCGGGAAGCGCTCGTACAGCGAACGCACGTCCTCGCTGATTTCCTCCGGCGCCCATAGCACCTGCTCGCCCGCCTCTTCGCTGACGCGATGGGGCACTTGCATGCGTTGCAGCAGTTTGACGAAACCGCTCAAATCCACCGCCAACGGCAGGCGCAATACCGCTACCGCACTCATTGCAGCACCTCCGGCCGCTCGACATCGACCCAGACGAATTTTTGCGGATCCAGGCGCGTTTCCTGGTCCAGACGATAGGCCACCAGTTTGCCGTAGAGCACGGCGCTGTAATCCAGGCACGCGAGGTTCGGGCGGATCGGCGCCGGTTTTCCGCTGCGCCAGTAGTGGCCGACGAACAGCAACGGCTCGTCGACGCCATAGCGCAGCAGGGAATTCTTTTCGGTTGAAGTCAGCGGCGTCTGCGCGACAGGTTCCGGCAGTGCATCGGGCTGGAAGACGATGTCGCCGTAGGTTTTCGGGTCGTCTTCCCAGAACTTGGTACGGAAGAACGAACGCACCAGACCGTCGCCGCTGGTCATGGTCAGGCCACCGGGCAGGCGCATGTCGGTGCCGCGCAGCAGGCGATCGAACACGGTGCAGGCGAAGCTGCCGGGCACCGCCGAGGCCTGGAGGAAATGCTCATCGACGCAGCCATTGGGGAACAACGCCCGCAACGGCTCGATCAGACCGGCGTCCCAGCACGCATGGACGACGCGAAAGCGCCCGGCATCGACGAACAGCGGCAGCTCGTAGAACCATTGCTGGAAGTCATGCCAGTCGCCGGGATGGTCTTCAAATTGAGTCAGGGTTTCCTGCAACAGCCGCGCGTGGCGCTTGGTGTGTTCGCGCACGAACTGCTTGCCGCTGCCCGGTGGCGCCGGGGTGACCCAGCCGAGCGCGTTGAATTCGTGGTTGCCCATGATGCACAGCGCCTGCCCCGCCTCGACCATGTCGTGGACGATGTGCAATGCCTCGCGAATACGCGGGCCACGGTCGATGATGTCGCCGACGAACACCGCCATGCGTGACGGATGCCGCCAGACCCCGCCCTGCTTGTGATAACCGAGACGGTCCAGCAAGTGTTCGAGGGTCATGGCGCATCCGTGCACGTCACCGATCAGGTCGTAACTGCGCGCGGGATCGAGCATCAGTCGCCTCCGCCCCCCAGCTTGCTGCCCCAGCCAAGCTTGGTGCGGCACACCTCGTAGTAATTGTGATCGAGCGGATGAATCAGGCGCAGCTTCTGCGCTTTCTTGCTCACGGTAATGGTGTCGCCCGGTGCGCAGGTGAAATGGTTCTGGCCGTCGCAGGAGACCTGCGGATAGATCTGCATATCTTTGGACACGACGATTTTCAGCTCACTGTTGCCATCGACCACTATTGGCCGACCCGACAAGGTATGGGGGTACATCGGCACAATCACAATAGCGTCGAGCTTGGGATGCATGATCGGCCCGCCGGCAGACAACGCGTAGGCAGTGGAACCGGTGGGCGTGGCGACGATCAGGCCGTCGGCCTTCTGGCTGCAGACGAACTGGCCGTCGATGTACAGCTCGAATTCGATCATCCGCGTCGATTTGCCCGGGTGCAGCACCACGTCGTTGAGCGCATCGCCCTGGCCGATAGCCTCGCCATGGCGACGCACTTCGGCTTGCAGCAGGAAGCGGTTTTCCACCAGATAGTGGCCGTCGAGCACTTCGGCGACCTTGATTTCCAGCTCGTCCGGGCGAATATCGGTGAGGAAGCCGAGGCTGCCACGGTTGATGCCGAGCACCGGAATATTGTGTTTGGCCAGCGCCCGCGCAGCGCCGAGCAGGCTGCCGTCACCGCCGACGACGATGACCATGTCGCAGACTTCGCCGAGCATCTTGCGCGACGAGGTTTGCAGGCCGTGGCCGGGCAGGACTTCAGCGATGGTGTCTTCGAGGATCACATGCAGGTGACGGTCGAGCAGAAAGCGTTTCAGTCGGCGGACGGTATCCAGCACCTGGGAACTGCCCAGGCGACCGATGATGCCGATATTACGAAATTGCTCCATGGGACCTCTGCGGACAATCGAAAACGCGAAAACCCGATTATGGGCGAAAGCGCCAGATAGACAAAATCCTTTCAGCCTCAAGGGTGCGCTCAGGTTTAAGGCTATGCTCGCAAGATGATCCTGTTTCCCGATTTGTTGCAGTTGCCCCATCAGTTACGCCATCCCGAAGTGCGGGACCTGGCGTGGGTGATCCTCGCGCCGCCGATGCTCGCCGCCACGCCATGGCCACAGCGCCATCCGCTGGCGGGCAGCGACTGGGTGCACGACCCGCAGCGCCTCGAGCATTGGCTGCGCCAGCTCGACCGCGACAGTTATGGCCTGCTGCAATGGTTGTCCCAGGCGCGCACGCGGCGTCTGGGCCTGTATTACGAGCGCCTGTGGCAGTTCGCCGTCTCGCATGCGCCGGGCATAGAATTGATCGCCGCCAACCTGCCGATTCGCCGCGCCGGGCACACCCTCGGCGAGCTGGACATGCTGCTGCGTGACCGCGACGGCGTGCATCATCTGGAACTGGCGATCAAGCTCTACCTTGGCCCGCAGGATGGCGATGGCCGCAATCCGGCGCAGTGGCTGGGGCCGGGCTGTCATGATCGGCTGGATCGCAAACTGGCGCATCTGGCCGAGCATCAATTGCCGATCTCGGCGCGCCCGGAAAGCCGCGAAGTGCTCGCGGCGCTGGATATCGAAACCTTCAGCGCGCAGCTGTGGCTGGGCGGTTACCTGCTGTATCCGTGGCCCGGGCAGGCCGACTCACCGCACGGCGCCCATCCGCAACACTTGCGTGGCAGCTGGCTGCATCAGAAGGACTGGCCGGCGTTTGTCGCCCAACGCCCGCCGGGCCGCTGGCAACCCCTGCCCCGTCACGCATGGCTGGCGCCGGCGCACTACCCGGCGGATCAGGTCTGGACGAATGAGCATCTGCGTTTGTGGCTGCAGGACCTGCCAGCGCTGGCCCCGGCGCAGCTGATGGTGCGCCTGACCGAGAATGCCCTGGGCGAATGGGAAGAGGCGGAGCGGTTGTTTCTGGTGGCGGATCTTTGGCCGAATGTGCCCGGCCAAACCTGAGATTTGTGGTGCCTGACCCAATTCGCGAGCAGGCTCGCTCCCACAGAGAATGCATTTCAAATGTGGAATGCGATCCCCTGTGGGAGCGAGCCTGCTCGCGAAAAGAGCAACTCGATCTATAGGGATAACCGCACGGCCAACGCCGCCAACGTCACCAGCAACACCGGCACCGTCAGCACAATCCCGACGCGGAAGTAATAGCCCCAACCAATGTGAATGCCCTTGCGTTCCAGCACATGCAGCCATAACAACGTTGCCAGACTGCCGATCGGGGTGATTTTCGGCCCAAGGTCGCTGCCAATCACGTTGGCGTAGATCATCGCTTCTTTGATCACGCCGCTGGCCTGACTGGCGTCGATCGACAGCAAGCCGATCAACACCGTCGGCAAGTTGTTCATGATCGACGACAGCAGCGCCGTCAGCACCCCAGTGCCCATGGCCGCGCCCCATACACCGTGCTCGGCGAACACGTCCAGCCATCCGGCGAGGTAACCAGTGAGCCCGGCGTTGCGCAGGCCGTACACCACCAGGTACATGCCCAGCGAGAAAATGACGATCTGCCACGGCGCTTCTTTCATAACCTTGCGCGTGGAGATCTTGTGGCCGCGCGCAGCGATACCCAGCAGCAGCGCGGCACACACCGCCGAAATTGCGCTGATTGGAATGCCCAGCGGTTCCAGAGCGAAGCAGCCAATCAACAGGATCACCAGCACCGCCCAACCGGCGTAGAACGTCGCCTTGTCGTGGATCGCGGTGTGCGGGTTTTCCAGTTGTTCAGGGTCGTAAGACGCAGGAATGTCGCGGCGAAAGAACCACAGCAACATGCCCAATGTCGCCGCTACGCTGACGAAGTTGACCGGCACCATCACCGCTGCATAGCGGTTGAAGCCGATGTGGAAGAAGTCCGCCGAAACAATGTTGACCAGGTTCGATACCACCAGCGGCAGGCTCGCCGTGTCGGCAATGAACCCGGCGCCCATGACGAATGCCAGCGTCGCCGCCGGTGAAAAGCGCAACGCCAACAGCATCGAAATCACGATCGGCGTGAGAATCAGTGCCGCGCCGTCATTGGCGAACAACGCCGAGACCAGCGCGCCGAGCAGCACCATGAAGGCAAACAATTTTCGCCCGCTGCCCCGCCCCCAGCGCGCCACATGCAGCGCCGCCCAGTTGAAAAAGCCAGCCTCGTCGAGCAACAGGCTGATGATGATCAGCGCCACGAAGGTGCCGGTGGCGTTCCAGATGATCTGCCAGACCAGCGGGATATCCGTGAGGTGCACGACGCCAAAAATCAACGCCAGCACGGCGCCCAGCGTTGCACTCCAGCCGACGCCGAGACCTTTGGGTTGCCAGATGACGAGGGTGATGGTCAGCAGGAAAATCAGTGACGCAGCGAGCATTCGCAGAAGCCTTCAAATAGCGAAACGGGTGGAAATCGAACAAATGTGGGAGCGAGCCTGCTCGCGAAGGCGGTGTGCCAGACATGAAATGATTATCTGACGCACAGCCTTCGCGAGCAGGCTCGCTCCCACAGTGAGTTTCGGTAAGTTTATTTCTTGTGTTGCTCGACGAACTGGCCGTAGGCATCGATGAATTTTTGCAGGAACGGTTTCACCGAGTCGCTCAATTTGCCCGCTTCGTCGAACGCATTACCGGCGCCGCCCAGGTAGGCTTCCGGCTGTTGCAGGCAATGGATATCGAGGAAAACAAAGGTCTGGCGCAGGTGCTGGTTGGCGCCGAAGCCACCGATGGCGCCTGGCGATACGCTGATAACCGCGCCGGGTTTGCCACTCCACGCGCTCTGGCCATAAGGGCGCGAACCGACGTCGATCGCGTTCTTCAGCGGTGCCGGGATCGAGCGGTTGTACTCGGGGGTAACAAACAGCACCGCGTCGGATGACGCCACTTTCTGACGGAAAGTGCTGTAGGCTGCCGGCGGAGAATCGCCGTCAATGTCTTCGTTGTACAGCGGCAGTTCACCGATCTCGACAATCTCCAGCTTGAGATTGGCCGGTGCCAGTTCGGCGAGGGCCAGTGCGACTTTGCGATTGATCGATGCTTTGCGCAGGCTACCGACCACTACAGCGACGTTGTAGACATTGCTCATGGAAGACTCTCGATGGTCCGTGGGAAGAGTCGCTAGTTATAGATGATCCAGTGGCGCTTTCACCAGTGGTCATTGGTTTTTCCTGCGCGGCGAATATTTTTTTCCTGTAGGAAAACTTACCGAGCTTGGTGACGGTCTACAAAGCCGCAAATCAAGCGTTTTATCTCCAGAGGTTCTAAGCAGATGGCAGCAGTACTCGTCGGTCAGTTTCATGCAAGAGATGCGGAAGGCCGCGTTTATTCCGTGCATGAATTCCAGGAATCGAACCCGTCTGCAGACGGATCCACTGGCTCGGAGCCCATTTACAGACTGGCCATTGGCGATCGGGTCAACAAGGTCAGTGACAGCGAGTTTCTCCTGGTTCAATCAGGCATTACCCTGATTCGCGAACCTGAGCCAACCGTCGCTCAATAACCCAGCGTTATGAGCAGAAGTCATGCGAGCGGACTTGGGGTAGGATTCAGCGTCTGACCCCACCTGCTGAACATGGACTTCACGCATGCGTTTACGCCACATCGAAGTGATTCAGGCGCTCTTGCAGACCGGTCACATGGGCACCGCCGCCGAATGGCTGCAACTGCCGGTGACCGAAGTCGAAGAGCGTTTGCGCGAAGCCGAAAGTCAGCTGGGGTTCATGCTGTTCGCCAGCGTTCGCGGGCGCCTGCAATCGACCCCTGAAGCGCGCGCCCTGCAGGTGGAAATCGCGCACATCTATGAAGCACTCGAGCCGGTGCAGCGTCTGGCCGGCAGCCTCAAGCAGTACCTCGCCCCGCCCTTGCGCATCATCGGCACCCCGCCGCTGGCCCAGCAATTACTGCCACAAAGCCTTGCGACCCTGCGTCGGCGCTTGCCGGACGCACCGTGCAGCCTGCTCAGCGCGCCGACTCGCGACATCGTTCGCAGCCTGTTACTGCGCGAAAGCGATCTGGGCCTGAGCCTGCACGATCCCGAACACCCCGATATCCACTGCCAGCCGCTGGCCCAGGGCAAGCTGCAATTGCTCGCTCCGCACGGCTGGCTGCAACCGAAACAGAAATACATTTCCCTCGCGGATCTGGCCGGTCAGGCCATGGTCGGTCTCGAAGGTCAGGATCCGCTGAGCCCGGCACTGGAAAACAAACTGCAGGCCTTGCGCCCGGCGCCAAGCATTCAGACCCGTGTGCAGACCCATCAGATGATGCGCAGCATGGTCGAGGCCGGCGAAGGTCTGGCGATCGTCGATCCCTTCACCGCGTTGGGCGCCCGCGCCGGTGGGCTTGACGTCTGCCCGCTCTCACCGGCAGTGCCGATCAGCCTCTATGCCCTGACCTTCAAGCATGCCACGCCGTCGGCGGCGATTCAGACACTGCTGGCCATCGTCACGGAACAAGCCGAGGCGATGTTGTCGAGCTGAGTGGTTTTTCCAGCGGATTGTCGAACAGGCGATACCAGAACAAGGCAACTTCGGCGGTGTGCGCATCAATGCCGCGATAGCGCAACTGGTCGATGCCGCCGATCACATAACCGCAGCGCTCATACAGCCGACAGGCGCCGAGGTTGTTGTTCTGGGTTTCGAGCATGATGCCCGGCAGCTTCTTCTTGCGACTCCAGAACTGCGCGACATCGAGCAACGCCTTGGCCACGCCGTGGCGACGGGCCGGGGCATGCACCGCCAGTTCATCGATGTGGGCAAAGCCGTTCCAGTTGGTGCTGATCACCAGGTGACCGACCGGCTCGTCGTCCAGATACGCCATGAAAATCGCGCTGTCGGGCGCATTGTGAAAAGCGCTGAACTCTTCCGGATCGATGCCGTAGCACTTGCGATACGGCACGATCGGCGTCACCGGCCACTGCTCGACCGGTTTGCCGATCACGGCGGCGCCATAGGCGGCGACCTCGAAACTGAAGTCGCTGCCCCAGATATACGGCGCAAAACCTTCGTCGGCGACCCGCACCGACAACCCTGGGTATTTCGGATTCATGACCGGTTGCATACTGGGAAAAGTCCTCATTCCTTGACGCAGCCGACAGTGTCGACCTTGCTGTCGCGATGGATGATTGCCAGCGCAAATTTCAACTCTTTGTACATGAGGCTCAGTGTCCTGAGGCGGCAGATTTGCACCTGACCAGTGCACTCAGGGTAGAGGGTTGCAGCGAATGTGGCGAGGGTGGCAACTTGGCTCCATGTCGCCAAACGCAAAAAATCGCTGCCTCCTCGTCTCCTACTATGGAATGCAATCCCTGTAGGAGCTGCCGAAGGCTGCGATCTTTTGATCTTCAGGTTTTTCAGGCCTGCGCATCAGCCTCGGCAATCTGCGTCCACAACGCTGGCGCTCCCGCCGATTTGGCGATGATTTCCAGCCGCACCAGATGCGCCGCCAGTTCTTCTTCAGTCGCGCGGATGATGCGTGCTGGCTGGCGATCAGCCGGCAGACGACGGATTTCCGTGGCCGAGTTATCCGCGCCCTCGCCCGTGCCATTGCCATCGGAGGCGTTGCCAGCCAGCGACAGGCTGGTCTGGCCGCCGGTCATGGTCAGATAGACGTCGGCGAGAATCTCCGAGTCGAGCAAAGCGCCGTGCAGTTCACGGCCGGAGTTGTCGACGCCGTAACGTTTGCACAATGCATCGAGGCTGTTGCGCTGCCCCGGGTGACGTTCCCGGGCCATCATCAGGGTGTCGAGGATCGTGCAGTGCTGGGTGATGTCAGCGCGATCGTGCTGGCCCATCAAGGCGAATTCGTTGTTAATGAAGCCAACGTCGAACGCCGCGTTGTGGATGATCAGCTGTGCGCCTTGGATGAACTCGAAGAACTCGTCGGCGACTTCGGCAAAGCGCGGCTTGCCGACGAGGAATTCGTTGGTGATACCGTGCACACCGATCGCACCCTCGTCGCTCTCGCGATCCGGTTGCAGATAAACGTGAAAATGCCGGCCCGTCAGGCGCCGACCGATCAGTTCGACGCAACCGATTTCAATGATCCGGTGACCATCGGTCACCGGCATGCCGGTGGTTTCGGTATCGAGTACAACGGATCTGGTGGCCATCAGTGCTCAGCTCTCAACGGGTCAATCTTGCAAAGGCGCGGATGTTAACACGCTGGGAATGAAGCCTGTAGGAGCTGCGGCACGCTGCGATCTTTTGATTTTTCTTACAGCAAGATCAAAAGATCGCAGCCTTCGGCAGCTCCTACAGGGGAATGCATTGCAAATGTGGGAGCGAGCCTGCTCGCGAACGGCGACGCCACGGTTAGAAGCGAAATCAGCTCTGCTTGTAACCACGCACTTCGTCAACGCCGCGATTGGCCAGTTGGTCCGCCCGCTCGTTACCGTGATGGCCGATGTGCCCGCGCACCCATTTCCAGGTGACTTTGTGGCGATTGACCTGCTCGTCCAGCTCTTTCCACAGGTCGGCATTCTTCACCGGCTCTTTCGCAGCCGTTTTCCAGCCGCGCTTCTTCCAGTTGGCCATCCACTCGTTGATGCCTTTCATCACGTATTGCGAGTCGGTGACCAGCAGCACGTCGCAGGGACGCTTGAGTGCTTCGAGGCCGCGGATCGCGCCGAGCAGCTCCATGCGGTTGTTGGTGGTGTTGGCTTCGCCGCCCCACAGTTCCTTTTCGACGCCCTTGCACACCAGCAGCGCGCCCCAGCCGCCGGGGCCGGGATTGCCCTTGCAGGCGCCGTCGGTGAACAGTTCTACGGTGTCGACGCTTTCCACGCTTTCGCTCATGCCAGTCTTTCCAGAAAAATGCCTGTCCTGCCAATCACGGATCGACAATGACCGCGGCCGGGACAAGCCCGGCCACAAATAAAAGAGGGTTTACGGTTCGATGCGGCGGCGGTTGACCTTGGCCATCGGCAGCGGAATCAGCTTGCCCATCGGCTCGCGGCGTTCCTGGCGCAACGGCCTGAGCCCCACCACGATCTTGCGCGCCACCAGCAGATAGAAGCCACCGCCGGACAGCTGCCAGTCACCGGCCTTGCGTTCCCAGCCGGCCAGACGGTTCTGCCACTTGGGCGACGCGAGCGGCGGACGATAGCACCCGAAGCGGCGTTTCTCCAGCGCGAAGCCGAGCAGATTGAGCCAGTCGGCGACCCGCGACGGGGAGATGCAGCGCGCCTTGCGCAGGGCATCATTGGCGAAGAAATGCCGCAGGCCCCAAGTGCTCCAGGGATTGATGCCGATGATCAGCAGATGCCCGCCGGGACGCACGCTGCTCGCCGCTTCACGCAGCAAACCGTGGGGCGACAGACAGAAATCCAGGCCATGCTGCATCACCACCACGTCGGCGGCGTGCTCGCTCAACGGCCAGGCCTGCTCTTCGCAAACGATCTCGACCCCGGGCAACGGCGCGCCGAGACGCACGTTGCGCTGCACTTGCGGCGCGGCCGGCGGGGTTTCGGCGGACGGGCCGTAATGCACCAGATAACCGCCGAAGAAGCGACCGAGCTCGTCGTCGAGCATGCGCCGCTCTTCATCCAGCAGAAATTGCCCGAGCGGCCCCGACAGCCATTCGCGGGCGGCGCTGATCAATGCCAGCCAGTCGGGATCGGCCTGAGCGAACGCTTTATCGGTCATGTCATTCTCCAACGCGCCAGGAACTACTAAGATGCGCCAATGTTTTCCGCTTGGCGAATTCCGACGATGATACAGATCAGTGCCCTGCCCGCGTTCACCGACAACTACATCTGGTTGTTACAGGATCACCAGACCCAGCGCTGTGCGGTGGTCGATCCGGGCGACGCCGCCCCGGTGCAGGCGTGGCTCGATGCGCATCCGGGCTGGGTGCTCAGCGATATTCTGATCACTCACCATCACCATGACCACGTCGGCGGCGTTGAGCGCCTGAAAGCGGCGACCGGCGCTAAAGTCTACGGTCCGGCCAGCGAAAGCATTCCGGCGCGTGACATAGCCCTCAAGGACAACGACAGCGTCAGCGTGCTCGGCTGGGACTTCGACGTTTATGCGGTGCCCGGTCATACCCTGGGGCACATCGCCTATTACCACCATGGCCTGCTGTTCTGCGGCGACACCCTGTTCGCCGCCGGTTGCGGCCGGCTGTTCGAAGGCACACCCGAGCAGATGTACCACTCGCTCAGCCGTCTCGCGGCCCTGCCGGAAGATACGCTGGTTTACTGCACCCATGAATACACCTTGAGCAATCTGAAATTTGCCGCCGCCGTCGAGCCGGGCAATCCGGAAGTCGCCGCCCGTCTGGAAAAGGTCACGCAGCAACGGCAGAACGGCGTGATGACATTGCCGTCGACTTTGGCCCTGGAAAAGCTTACCAATCCGTTTTTACGCACTTCTGAAACATTGGTTACACAAAAAGTGGACGAACGGGAAGGCGCTCAAAACCGGGAGCCGAGCGAGGTATTTGCGGCTCTGCGGGCATGGAAAGACAAGTTCTGACAAGCGCGCCGGCCGGGGCAAAAATTCTCAATGGTTGACCGCAGGGGGTGCGCTTTCTAGAATCGCCCGACATTTTTGCCCGGAACTTACTTCCAGCCAATGTCGTCATCCATACGTAAGTCCGTCAATTCAGATGCTTTGACCCGCCTGGCGCAAGCCATCGCGGTGGCTGTGTCCGCCACGCTGGCGGGTTGCTCCAGCCACGCTCCGCAGACTGAAGCGACGCACACGCCGAACATTGCTGCGCGAGCCAAGCAGAAGCCGATCTGGCTGACCGAGAAGCCCACTCCCGTGGCGCCCCAGGACATCTGGGAACGCATGCGCCAGGGCTTCCAGTTGCAGGAAGGCCTTGGCGTCAATCCGCGCATCGAGCAACAGCGCCTGTGGTTCGCCAGTAATCCCTCTTTTCTCGAGAATGCCGGCGAACGCGGCAGCCTCTACATTCATTACATTGTCGAACGCCTCGAAGAGCGCAACATGCCGCTGGAACTGGCCCTGCTGCCAGTGATCGAGAGCGCGTACAACCCGATGGCCTACTCCCGCGCCGATGCGGTGGGCCTGTGGCAATTCATTCCGTCCACCGGGCGCTACTTCAACCTGCGCCAGACGCGTTTCTACGATGGTCGCCGCGACATCACCGCTTCGACTACGGCGGCGATGGATTACCTGACTCGCCTGCACGACATGTTCAACGGCGACTGGCTGCTGGCTCTGGCGGCCTACAACGCCGGTGAAGGCACCGTCAGCCGCGCGATCGAACGCAACGAAAAGCTTGGCCTGCCCACCGACTACTGGAACCTGCCGCTGCCGGCGGAAACCCAGGCCTATGTGCCGAAGTTGCTGGCGCTGTCGCAAGTGGTGCTGGCGCCGGAAGCCTACGGCGTCAACCTCAACCCGATCGCCAACGAGCCGTACTTCCAGGTCGTCGAAATCAACCAGCGCATGGACCTGTCCAAGGTCGCTGCAGTGGCCAACATCGACGAAGACGAACTGTTCCAGCTCAACCCCGCGTTCAAACAGCGCACCACCATCGACGGCCCGCAGCATCTGCTGGTGCCGACATCCAAGGCGCAACTGCTGACCGCCAGTCTGCAGACCATGCGCCCGGACGAACTGATCAGCCCGCGCTCGCTGAAACCGGTGTTCGAAGGCGCCGATCCGTCGGAAGTCGCGCAGCTCAAGCGCGCTTATCGGGTCAAGCGTGGCGACAACCTCGGCTCCATCGCCAAGGCCAACAAGGTCGAAGTCAAGGATCTGCAGCGCTGGAACAAGCTGACCGGCAAGAACCTCAAGGTCGGCCAGACCCTGGTCATGCAGGACAACACCAAGCGTGCACCGGCGCGCAAGTCCGGCCGGGTCAACACCGTGGTTGCGGCCAACAGCAAGAGCAAAGGCAAGGACGAGAGCAAGCAGCAGACCCAGTACAAGGTCAAGCGCGGCGACACCCTGTACGTGGTGGCCAAGCGCTTCAACGTCGAGATGCAACATCTCAAGCGTTGGAACCCGGGTGCGGGCAAAGCGTTGAAGCCGGGGCAGATGCTCACGGTTTACCAGCCGCACTGACAGAAGAGCCCCTGAATTCAGGGGCTTTTTTTGGATGACGTTTTTGGTGTGCTTTAGATCCATCCCCCTCACCCCAGCCCTCTCCCCCAGGGGGAGAGGGGGAAAGGGAGCTGATCGGGGGCTTTTCAGAAACCGAGTTCGACTCGGTATCGCACCTCGGTGCAATTCGTCCAAACACCACGATCAGTCCCCTCTCCCTCCGGGAGAGGGTTAGGGTGAGGGGCTCTTTAAGCCGCATCTTTTTCCTGTCCAGACAAGCTGTTACTGTACGGCCCACAAAGCCCAAGCCGCTGGATCGGATCTGACTTGAAGCGTGCCCTCTCCCTGCTCCTGATCAGCCTGGCCTTGAGCTCACCCGCAAGCGCGACGATTACCGAAAGTCACGGTTATGCGCAGTTCGGCACGCTCAAGTACCCGGCCAGATTTACCCACTTCGACTGGGTCAACCCGCAAGCGCCCAAGGGCGGTACGTTGCGGGTGATGGCGTTCGGCACCTTCGATACGGTCAATCCGTACACTTTCAAGGGCACCAGCCCGGTCACCACCGCCAATTTTCTCCAGTACGGCATCAACGAGCTCAACGAGCCGCTGATGGTTGGCACCGGCCAGTATTCGCCGTCCGGCGACGAACCCGCGTCGAGTTACGGGTTGATCGCACAATCGGTGGAGTACAGCGAAGATCGCAGCTGGGTCGTCTTCAATTTGCGCCCCGAAGCGCGCTTTCACGACGGCGCGCCGATCACCGCCTACGACGTGGCGTTCTCCTATCGAACGCTGCTCAAGGACGGTCATCCGCTGTATCGCACGGCCCTGCAGGAAGTGCTGCGAGTCGACATTCTCAACAAGCAGCGCATTCGTTTCGTGTTCAAGCGCTCGGGCAATCCGCTGCTGATCCTGCGCCTGGGCGAATTGCCGGTACTGCCGCAGCATTACTGGAAAGACCGCGACTTCAAAGCCACCACCTTCGAACCGCCGCTGGGTAGCGGACCGTACCGCATCACGTCGGTCACGCCAGGCCGGCAGCTGATTTTCGAGCGGGTCAAGGATTACTGGGGCAAGGACTTAGCGGTCAATCGCGGCAAGTACAACTTCGATCGCATGGAAGTCGAGTTCTACCGCGACAGCGATGTCGCCTTCGAAGCGTTCAAGGCCGGTGAGTTCGACATCTACATCGAGCATCAGGCAAAGAACTGGGTCAACGGCTACAACTTCCCTGCCGTGCGTCGTGGCGAAGTGATCAAGGTGCAGATCCCGCATCAGATCCCGACCCAGACTCAGGGCCTGTTCATGAACAGCCGCCGCGCGACCTTCGCCGATGTCAGGACGCGCGAAGCGTTGGGTCTGATGTTCGACTTCGAATGGACCAACCGCGCGCTGTTCAGCGATGCCTATAAACGCACCACCAGCTACTACCCCAACAGCGAATTCACCGCGTCTGGTTTGCCGGTCGGGCATGAATGGCTGATGCTCAAGCCTTACAAGGAGCAGTTGCCAGCCCGGCTGTTCACCGAGCCGTTCACCCTGCCGAAAACCGACGGCCGTGGCATCCCGCGCGAGACCATGCGCAAAGCCCTCGCCCTGCTCGCCGAGGCCGGCTGGAAGCTCCACGGCCAGCGCTTGCAAAATGCTGACGGCCAACCGCTGCGCTTCGAACTGCTGCTGGTCAATCCGAGCCTGGAGCGGCTTTATCAGCCGTACATCGAGAATCTCAACAGCATCGGCATCGACGCGCGCCTGCGCACAGTCGATCGCGCGCAATACAAACAACGCCTCGATCAATTCGATTTCGACATGATCTCGATGACCCTCGGCCAGACCCTGAGCCCGGGCCTTGAGCAGTGGCAGTACTTCCACTCCAGTCAGGTCGGGGTCAAGGGCAGCAAGAATTACGCGGGCATCGCCAATCCGGTAGTTGATCACCTGCTTGAACAATTGCTCGCCGCGCGCACCCGCGACGAGCAGGTCGCCGCCGGCAAGGCGCTCGACCGCGTGCTGCTCTGGCAGCACTACAGCATTCCCAACTGGTACCTCAATTATCACCGTCTGGCCTACCGGAACCGGTTGGCCTTTGTCACCACGCCGCCCTACACCCTGGGCCTGAGCGCATGGTGGCTGAAGTCTTCGGAGAAAGATCGATGAACGCTGTTCGCACCCTGCTCGTGCAGGCCGGCGGCTTGCTGTTCGCCGGGCTGGCCTGGGCCGCCCCGCAACACGCCGTGACCCTGTACAACGAGCCACCGAAATACCCGGCCGATTTCCAGCACTTCGACTACGTGAACCCTGACGCGCCCAAGGGTGGCGTGTTCCGCCAGGCCGGGTTCGGCGGCTTCGATAGCCTCAACCCGTTCATCAACAAAGGCGTGCCGGCCGATGACATCGGCCAGATCTACGACACCTTGACCAAGCACAGCCTCGACGAGCCGTTCACCGAATACGGCCTGATTGCCAGCAAGATCGAGAAAGCCGACGACAACAGTTGGGTGCGCTTCTACCTGCGCCCGGAAGCGCGCTTCCATGACGGCCACCCGGTACGCGCCGAAGACGTGGTGTTCAGCTTCGAAACGTTGACCAAGGAAGGCTCGCCGATGTTTCGCGGCTACTACAACGACGTCGCCGAAGCCATCGCCGAAGACCCGCTGAAAGTGCTGTTCAAGTTCAAGCACAGCAACAACCGCGAGCTGCCGCTGATCCTCGGCCAGTTGCCGGTCCTCCCTAAACACTGGTGGGCCAGTCGCGACTTCAACAAGGGCAATCTGGAAATCCCGCTGGGCAGCGGCCCGTACAAGGTCACCCAAGTGAAGGCCGGCCGTTCGGTACGTTACGAGCGGGTCAAGGATTACTGGGGCAAGGACTTGCCGGTCAACCGTGGCTTCTACAACTTCGACACGATGACCACCGACTATTACCGCGACAACACCGTCGCCCTCGAAGCACTGAAGGCCGGACAGTTCGATTATTGGCTGGAGATGACCGCGAAGAACTGGGCCAGCGCCTATAACGTTCCGGCGGTCACCGAGGGCCGTTTGATCAAGGAACTGATCCCCAACAGCAACCCGACCGGCATGCAGGGCTTCGTCTTCAACCTGCGCCGCCCGGTGTTCCAGGATGTGCGCGTGCGTCAGGCTCTCGGGCTACTGTTCGACTTCGAATGGACCAACAAGCAATTGTTCAACGGCGCCTACGTGCGCACTCGCAGCTACTTCGAAAACTCTGAAATGGCCGCCACCGGCCTGCCGGACGCCGAGCAACGGACGATCCTCGAACCGTTCCGCAGCCAACTGCCGGCTCAAGTATTCAGCGAAGCCTTCGAAAATCCCAGGACCGACGCCAGCGGCATGATCCGCACCCAGCAGCGCGAGGCGTATCAACTGCTGCAAGAGGCCGGCTGGAAAATCGTCGATGACAAAATGGTCGACGCCACCGGCAAACCGGTGGTGATCGAATTCCTCCTCGCCCAGACCGAATTCGAACGCGTGCTGCTGCCGTTCAAGCGCAACCTCAGCGACCTCGGCATCGATCTGGTGATCCGCCGCGTCGACGTCTCGCAGTACATCAACCGCGTGCGCTCGCGGGATTTCGACATGATGGTCGGCAGCTTTCCGCAGTCCAACTCGCCGGGCAACGAGCAGCGCGAATACTGGATGAGCGCCGCCGCCGACAAACCGAGCAGCCGCAACAGCATGGGCCTCGAGGATCCTACCGTCGATCAACTGGTGGAAAGCCTGATCAACGCCGACTCGCGCAAGAGTCTGGTAGCCCACGCCCGCGCGCTGGATCGTGTTCTGCAATGGGGCTACTACGTGGTGCCGAACTGGCACATCAAGAGCTGGCGCGTGGCCTACTGGAACCACATCGGCCACCCGAAAACCTCGCCCAAGTACGACATCGGCATCAACACCTGGTGGGTCAAGCCTGACGCCAAGCCTGCCGTAGAAGTCGAAACCCAACTGCAAGCCGACCCTGCGGGCACGGAGTAATCAGATGCTGGCGTATATCTTTCGGCGACTGCTGCTGATCATCCCGACCCTGTTCGGCATTCTGCTGATCAACTTCGTGATCATCCAGGCCGCGCCCGGCGGGCCGGTCGAGCAGATGATCGCCAAGCTCGAAGGTTTCGAAGGCGCCACCAGCCGGATTGCCGGCGGCGGTGCCGAAGTGGCGGTGGCCGGCTCGTCCTACCGTGGCGCGCAGGGGCTGGATCCGGCGCTGATCAAGGAAATCGAGCACATGTACGGGTTCGACAAATCGGCCCCGGAACGCCTGTGGATCATGGTCAAGAACTACGCGCAGCTGGATTTCGGCGACAGTTTCTTCCGCGACGCCAAGGTCATCGACCTGATCAAGGAAAAGATGCCGGTGTCGATCTCGCTGGGGCTGTGGAGCACGCTGATCATGTATCTGGTGTCGATCCCGCTGGGCATCGCGAAGGCTACGCGACACGGCAGCCACTTCGACGTCTGGACCAGTTCGGCAATCATCGTCGGCTATGCGATCCCGGCGTTCCTGTTTGCGATCCTGCTGATCGTGGTATTTGCCGGCGGCAGTTATCTGGACTGGTTCCCCCTGCGCGGGCTGACTTCGAACAACTTCGATGAGCTGAGCCTGGGCGGCAAGATCATCGATTACTTCTGGCACCTGGCATTGCCAGTGACGGCGCTGGTGATCGGCAACTTCGCGACCATGACATTGCTGACCAAAAACAGCTTTCTCGACGAGATCAACAAACAGTACGTGGTCACCGCCAAAGCCAAGGGCCTGACCCGCCATCGCGTGCTTTACGGGCATGTATTCCGCAATGCCATGCTGCTGGTGATTGCCGGTTTTCCGTCGGCATTCATCGGCATTTTCTTCACCGGCTCGCTGCTGGTGGAAGTGATTTTCTCCCTCGATGGCCTCGGCCTGATGAGTTTCGAAGCGGCGATCAACCGCGATTACCCGGTGGTGTTCGGCACCTTGTTCATCTTCACCCTGCTCGGGCTGGTGGTGAAACTGATCGGCGACCTGACCTACACCTTTGTCGATCCGCGCATCGACTTTGCAAGCAGAGAGCATTGAGATGAACCTGTCCCCTCTCAACCGCCGGCGCTTCGAACTGTTCAAGGCCAACAAGCGTGGCTGGTGGTCGCTGTGGCTGTTTCTGATTCTGTTCGGCCTGAGCCTGGGCGCCGAGCTGATTGCCAACGATAAGCCGCTGGTCGTGCATTACGACAACAACTGGTATTTCCCGGCGATCAAGCGCTACCCGGAAACCGCGTTCGGCGGCGAATTCCCGCTGGAAGCCAACTACAAGAGTCCGTACATCCGGGAACTGCTCAAGGCCAAGGACGCGTGGATTCTGTGGGCGCCGATCCCCTACAGCTACCAGAGCATCAACTACGACCTGAAAGTCCCGGCCCCGGCGCCACCCTCGGCGGACAACCTGCTGGGCACCGACGATCAGGGCCGCGACGTGTTGGCGCGGGTGATCTACGGTTTCCGCATTTCCGTGCTGTTTGCGCTGACGCTGACCGTGCTGAGTTCGATCATCGGCGTGATTGCCGGGGCGCTACAGGGGTTCTACGGCGGCTGGGTCGATCTCGCCGGGCAACGTTTTCTCGAGATCTGGTCGGGGCTGCCGGTGCTGTATCTGCTGATCATCCTCGCCAGTTTCGTCCAGCCGAATTTCTGGTGGCTGCTGGGCATCATGCTGCTGTTCTCGTGGATGAGCCTGGTCGATGTGGTGCGCGCCGAGTTCCTGCGCGGGCGCAATCTGGAATACGTGCGCGCCGCCCGCGCGCTGGGCATGCAGAACGGCGCGATCATGTTCCGCCACATCCTGCCCAACGCCATGGTCTCGACCATGACGTTTATGCCGTTCATCCTCACCGGCGCCATCGGCACCCTGACCGCGCTGGACTTCCTCGGCTTCGGCTTGCCGGCCGGCAGTCCGTCGTTGGGCGAACTGGTCGCGCAAGGCAAATCCAATTTGCAGGCGCCGTGGCTGGGCATGAGTGCGTTTGCCGTGCTGGCGCTGATGTTGAGCCTGCTGGTGTTTATCGGCGAGTCCGCTCGCGATGCCTTCGACCCGAGGAAGTGAAATGAATCAGGACAATCTGATCGAAGTGCGCGACCTCGCCGTCGAATTCGGTTTCGGCGAGCGCGTCCACCGCGTGGTCGAGGGCGTGAGCTTCGACATCAAGCGCGGCGAAACCCTGGCGCTGGTCGGTGAATCGGGCTCGGGCAAATCGGTCACGGCGCATTCAATCCTGCGCCTGCTGCCCTACCCCATGGCACGGCATCCGGCCGGCAGCATCAATCACGCCGGGCAGAACCTGCTGGATTTGAGCGAGAAGACCATCCGCCACATCCGTGGCAACCGCATCGCGATGATCTTTCAGGAGCCAATGACCTCGCTCAATCCGTTGCACTCGATCGAAAAGCAGATCAATGAAGTGCTCGGCATCCACAAGGGCCTGAGCGGCAAGGTCGCGACCAAGCGCACTTTGGAGCTGCTGGAGATGGTCGGCATTCCCGAGCCGCACAAGCGTCTCAAGGCCCTGCCCCATGAATTGTCCGGCGGCCAGCGCCAGCGGGTGATGATTGCCATGGCCCTGGCCAACGAGCCGGAATTGCTGATTGCCGACGAACCGACCACCGCGCTGGATGTGACCGTTCAGCTGAAAATCCTCGATTTGCTCAAGGATCTTCAGGCTCGATTGGGCATGTCGCTGTTACTGATCAGTCACGATTTGAACCTGGTGCGAAGAATTGCGCATCGCGTATGTGTCATGCAGCGCGGTTGCATCGTCGAACAGGCATCGTGCGCAGAGCTGTTCCGTTCGCCGCAGCATCCGTACACTCGGGAATTGCTCGGCGCGGAGCCCAGCGGCGGCCCGGCGAGCAATGAAATCGGCGCGCCGCTGCTCGAAGTCGAGGACCTCAAAGTCTGGTTCCCGATCAAGAAAGGCCTGCTCAAGCGCACGGTGGATTACGTCAAGGCAGTGGACGGCATCAATTTCAGCCTGCCGCAGGGTCAGACCCTGGGGATCGTCGGCGAAAGCGGTTCCGGCAAATCCACCCTCGGTCTGGCGATTTTGCGGCTGATCGGCAGCAAAGGCGCGATCCGCTTTGAAGGCAAGCAGCTAGACTGCCTGACGCAGAGTGAGGTTCGCCCGCTGCGGCGGGAGATGCAGGTGGTGTTTCAGGACCCGTTTGGCAGCCTGAGCCCGCGCATGTGCGTCAATGACATCGTTGGCGAAGGCCTGCGGATACACAAGATGGGCACCGCGGCCGAACAGGAAGCGGCGATCATTGCGGCATTGAATGAGGTAGGTCTGGATCCGGAAACCCGGCACCGCTACCCCCACGAATTTTCCGGTGGGCAACGGCAGCGAATCGCCATTGCCCGGGCCTTGGTGCTGAAACCGGCGCTGATCCTGCTGGACGAGCCGACTTCGGCGCTCGACCGGACGGTGCAGCGGCAAGTGGTGGAGCTGTTGCGTTCACTGCAAGCCAAGTACAACCTGACGTATTTGTTCATCAGCCATGACCTGGCTGTCGTCAAAGCGCTGAGCCACCAACTGATGGTGGTCAAGCATGGCCAAGTGGTCGAACAGGGAGACGCGCAAAGTATCTTTGCCGCCCCCCAACATCCGTATACACAGCAGTTGCTGGAAGCCGCTTTTCTGGCACCAGCCACTGCGCAATAACCTGAAAGAGGAGCAACACATGGGTTTTCTCGCCGGTAAGCGCGTACTGATCGTCGGTGTCGCCAGCAAGCTGTCCATCGCATCCGGCATCGCTGCCGCCATGCATCGCGAGGGCGCTGAGCTTGCCTTCACTTATCAGAACGACAAACTCAAGGGTCGCGTCGAAGAGTTCGCACAAGGCTGGGGTTCGAGCCCTGAGCTGTGCTTCCCGTGCGACGTGGCCAGCGATGAAGAAATCGCCAAGGTCTTCGAAGAACTGAGCAAGAAGTGGGACGGCCTGGACTGCATCGTGCACTCCGTCGGCTTCGCCCCGGGCGACCAACTGGACGGCGACTTCACCGAAGCCACCACCCGTGAAGGTTTCCGCATCGCTCACGACATCAGCGCCTACAGCTTCGTGGCGCTGGCCAAGGCCGGTCGCGAAATGATGAAAGGCCGCAACGGCAGCCTGCTGACCCTGTCGTACCTGGGCGCCGAGCGCACCATGCCGAACTACAACGTGATGGGCATGGCCAAGGCTTCGCTGGAAGCCGGCGTCCGTTACCTGGCCGGTTCCCTCGGTCCGGACGGCACCCGCGTCAACTGCGTTTCGGCCGGTCCGATCCGCACTCTCGCCGCTTCCGGCATCAAGAACTTCCGCAAGATGCTGGCCGCCAACGAAGCGCAGACTCCGCTGCGCCGCAACGTCACCATCGAAGAAGTCGGCAACGCCGGCGCCTTCCTGTGCTCCGACCTGGCGTCGGGCATCAGCGGTGAAATCATGTACGTCGACGGCGGCTTCAACACCACCGCCATGGGCAACATCGAAGAGTGATCTTCGTGTAGCCAATAAAAAACCCGCCGAATATGGCGGGTTTTTTTATGCCCCTGGAAAACGTCGCGCAGTAAATATCTACCGCCCGCCAGCCAGCCCTCCCCGCGATACTCGGCATTCAATGCTTATCAACCGCCAGGGAGGCACACATGAGCGACACACCGGTACCTGAACAGACGCTGATCCAGAACCTCATTGCCGAATTGACTGCCAAACCGGTAATCACTGCCGCTGATCCGGCGCGTACGCTGGACGTTCCCCGGCCATGCCTGCTGCGCGAATGGATGGAGCTCTACTGGAACGCCCTCGAACGCCCCGAATTTCTCGACTGGGCCAGTCGCTTCCATATTGATCTGGATACGTTGCAGATCAAGGGTGACACCCTGCAAGCACAGATCCCCTCGAACGGCTCCGCCGGGCTGCGCATCTTCACGCTGGAGGATGACTCAGGTTGGTGGCAGATGGCGCCGCTGCTGCTGTCGATTTCCCAGCGTATCGATCCTGCGGGGCTGGGCCTGCCTTACATCGGTGGTACATCCGCCAACCCGCTCTACCGGTTTCCGCGGCAAGTCGTGCTGGCGTTCTACGGTTATCCGGAACCGCAAAACCAGATTCAGGCCCGGGTCATCGTCGCCGAGTGGAAGGCCCGCGGTCTGGCTGCCATCGATGAAAACGGCCACACCACGTCGGCTGTGGTGAAGGAGCGCAACGCGCAACTGGAGGACTTCCGGGCCATCGCCGATCGAATCGATGAGGTACTGCTGACCAGCAACCCGTTCGAGCAGCGAGACTTTGCCGACACTGCGGTCACGCTCACTTCGGCTTCTGTTACCGCACCAGTCAGAGGGCCGCGGCTGAAAATGGGCGAGCTTCTGAGTCGCTATGAATTTGCGTTGCCGCAAGATGCTGGCGAAGCCAAAGAACTTGTGCAACGCCTGCGCCAGCAGCGCTGGCCTGAGCTGCCCTACGTCAGCGATTACGTGCAAACCAGCGCCCCCATCCGCAGTTATCGCGAAGAGTTTGGCGATCTGGAAGATGTCCGGCACATCGTGCGACGCCTTGAAGCGCTGTGCTGGAACATGGAGCCGAAGGCCAAAATCGATTACAAGGAACTCAGCGAGACTCATCCGGATTCCACGCTTGCGCATTGGATGAAGTATGGTCAGCGTCATTTGCGCAAACTCAGCGCCGATGTGGATTTTCAAGCCATTTTGAAGCAGCAGGGACTGCCCGCCGACAGTCAGTTGCTGATTACCGAATCCGGCCATGTCGGTACCCCAAGCGCCAAAGGCTGGGTAACCCTGACGGCGCAGGTGGAAAGATATGCTGATCTGAAACTCTTCCGCGACCAGCTCAAAGCCAAGGCAAGCAAAGCCGGCGGAGCCATGCGCTCGAGCGGTAAAGTCACCCTTGGGCAGATGCTGCGCTTCTACAAGCTGCCCACCCCGACGTCTGTCGAGCAAGCTCTCGCGCTGGTCAAGTGGTACAGGATCAATCTGCACACCCACCCCGCCCACATGAACCACTGGTATCTGTTAGGTCAGCCCTGGACCCAAAGCGATCGGTTCACGGAGCAACAGCGCCAGCGCATCATCGACACCACACAGACGTTCTTGCCCGAAGGCACGACGTCATTGCTCGACTATCTCAGTGAAGGCGTCGATACCGATCTGCCACCCAAAACGCTCAAGGCAAAAGCCGACTTCCTTATCAGCCGTATCCTGATCACGCCACGGGCGCAAACACTGGGCAATCTGCTGGTGAAGAACCTGGGGGCTCCGGCGCAGAAGAAACGCCTTTTGGCGACCAACCGCGAGCGCCTGTTGCTCGCCGCATTGATTCTCAGTCTGGAGCCAAGCGCCGGCGAAGATCTGAACCGAATCGTCACCCATCGGCTGGAGGGCAGCGACCTGTGGGGCGAGAGTTACGACGAAGTACGTCGACTCATCGATACACAGCCGCATCTTGGACGAACCAGGAACAGGGCGTTGGCAACGCATTTGTTATTGTCCGGTATGGCACCGGAGTTTCTGACCCGGGATATTCCCGCATCACTCTCCTACATGAGTTCTCTGCGCTGGGTAAGGTTGAAGCAGGTCGTGCTGTATATCGAAAGCCAAATGCCGGGCGTTGCACGCATGATGAGCTACGAGCAGCTCAACCAACTGACAAAAGGCCCCGCCCCCCTGCATTTCTACAAGTTCCTGCGCGAAGATTCATGTGCCTCGCTGGTAGTCGACTGGGCGGTTGCAAGAGGACTGATCCAGCGCGACGCCGAATTCCCGGTGACGGTGTACGACGCCGCCACGCTGAAGAAGGCCGATGTCCTGTTTCGCAATCACAATCGCCTGGTAAACGACCTGTATCGCCGGGGCTTCCTCACTGCACCGCCCACCCCCACCACCGTTGCGCTGATGGATCTGCGCAAGGTTTTCGCCGATAACCTGTACCTGACGGAAAAGGCGCTGTTTGTTCCAGTCTCGGACACTGAGACGCCGCCCGCGCATTACTCTCTGAGCGAACTGCATATCGCCGGCAAACTGGCGGGCAACATGCAGGGATGGCAATCGAGCAATGCGCAGTTGCAACTGGCGCCGATGATTGCCTCGTTGCCCAGACTGCACAATGTGGCAACGTTCTTCCATGTGGCACTGGCCGCCCGTCTCAAGCAGATGAAGGAGGCGCATATAGCATTAATCAAGGAAGCGTTCTGTCGCTTGCCAATTACGCAACGGTTCGACGTCGAAACCCGCACGTTTGATTTGTTTGCCCTGCGACCGGTATCCGCTGCCACGGACAAGCTTGCCGCCGCCCACACTGCGCCTTTTGGCATCATTGCGCGGTTGCTCGGGACGCCAGCCACGGTGTTCGAGATTTTCCCCTGCAGATCGAAAGTGGTTCTGCGGCGCGATCTGGACCTCAGCCTGCTGCTGCCTTTTGCCGAGAACGAAGCAGCGCGAGTGCTGCCGGTCGACGCCCAGGCTTACCAACACGGAACCCCGCCCGCGGCAAACGCCACCTGCCATGCCTTCGTCACTCCTCTCGACACTGATGGAGCCCCTCTTTTGTATAAGGTGCCGCTCGCCGTACCCGACACTTTTGCATCGAAGAGAGTCAACGCCATTGCCAGCACTGCTGTCAGGCATCTGTTTGCAGCCCATGAAGCGCAAGCCTTGCGAGAAGCGCTGCTCGTGCCCGAGCTCGAGGATGCTGCAGCCTGCCATGAGAAATGGCTGGCGTTTTACCAGAAGCTGAGCCCGCCAAAAAGCTGAATCCTGGCGGGCATTGCGCAAACTGAGCACCACCCAACCCTGTAGGAGTGAGCCTGCTCGCGATAGCTGTCTGTGACTACGACACTGCCTGACACACCGCTATCGCGAGCAGGCTCGCTCCTACACAGGATTTACGCCAGGACTAGCAGCCTTTCAGAGCTTGCTTGTGCGCATACATCGCGCCGTCCGCATCCGCCAGAAGGCGATCCACGGTGTCATGGCGTTTGGGGTCGTATTCGATCTGGCCGACGCTGAAGCGAATCGCGTACCCGCGGTGCAGCGTGGCGTTGCGCTCTTCGAGGATTTCCTTGAGCCGCGCCATGATCCGCGTGGTTTCGACGTGGCTGGAACCGGTCAGCAATGCGACGAACTCATCGCCGCCCAAGCGCCCGACCACGTCGCTTTCACGAAAGGCAATGCGCAATACGTCGGCAAAGGTCTTCAGCGCGCTGTCACCTTCGGCATGACCGTACAGATCATTGATCTGCTTGAAGTCGTTGAGGTCGAAAAACAGCAACGTCGCCGGCCGGCTCAAGCGCGCGCACGCATCCAGCGCATGCTGGGCCAGTTGCTTGAACCCGCGGCGATTGGACAGCAGCGTCAGTTCGTCCATGCTTGCCATCTGCACCGCCATCAGCTCTTGCTCGGCCATCTGCGCGAGATCACGCAGCAGCGCGCGCTCTTCGTCGTCGAGATGGCGGGGTTTGGTATCGATCAGGCACAAAGTGCCCATTTTGTTGCCGTCCGGCACCGTCAGTGGATAGCCGGCATAAAAGCGAATATTCGGCGCGCCGGTGACCAACGGGTTGTCGTGGAAGCGCAGATCTTCCAGCGCATCGGGGACCAGCATCAGCTCGTTCTGCAAAATCGCATGGCCGCAGAAAGAGACGTCGCGCGATGTCTCGCTGACATCCAGACCCACACAGGATTTGAACCACTGGCGATCCTTGTCGACCAGCGTGACCAAGGCGATCGGCACGTTGAACAAGCGCTTGGCCAGACGCGTCAGGCGATCGAAACGCTCTTCGGGAGCCGAGTCGAGCTTCAAGCCATGCAGCGCGTCAATTCGGGCAGCTTCGTTGGCAGGTTTTCCGGGCACCAGCATGCGCACACTCCGTAGACAGTCATGCGTTGAGCGTAGCGTTAAATCGCCGAGGCTTCACATCTGCGCCACCGGACACGGCCCGCCGGCATCAGCCCAGAGTTTGAATTGCGCGACGAAAATATCGTGCGGCACCGGTACCGGTGCGCGCCCTGCCCCGGGATTCCAGCCCCAGAGCACCAGTTTGTCTTCGCTGACGTGTTTTAACAGCGCAGCGAAATCCCGATCGCCGTTGCTTGCGCGGTCCTTGATCATCGCGCAGAGCTTGTCCGAGGGCAGACCGATCCAGGCCATTTTGTGCGCCGCCGGTGGCAGGCTCCAGTGCGGCGCACCCGGCGGCGCGTGAGGGCCGTAACTGGCCGGCGGGTTGCTTTCGGCGTGGCACGTGGCGCAGGGCAAACCGGCGGCGCCCTTGCCGTCCATACCGCGCACCACATTCATCGCGTGGGGGATGCCGGCGTCGAACTGCAACGGCGAATCGCCGGGAATGTGGCAGTTCTGGCAGCGTGGGCTCTGGAACACTTTCTGCACCGTGGCGAAGGCTTTCAGAGCTTCCTGATCTTCGGCAAACAGGTCCGAAGCGTAGCCACCGAGACCAAGCAAAACGACGGTGCCCAACACAAGATGTCGTTTCATTTCACACCCCCAACAGTTGCAGTGGCAGTTCGCGCAGGCGTTGCCCGGTCAAGGCGAACACGGCGTTGGCCACGGCCGGCGCGGTCGGTGGCACGCCGGGCTCACCGATGCCGCCGGGTTTTTCGCTGCTGGGGACGATGTGCACTTCCACCACCGGCATTTCGTTGAGCCGCAACACCTGATAATCGTGATAGTTGGACTGCACGACGCCGCCGTCCTTGACGGTGAGCTTGCTGTGCAACGCCATGCCGAGACCGAAGGTGATGCACGATTCCATCTGCGCGGCGATGCTCTGTGGATTCACCGCAATGCCGCAGTCCACCGCGCAGACCACCCGATGCACACGGATCGCCAGGTTGTCCTGCGACACCTCGGCGACCTGCGCCACGTAGCTGCCGAACGACTCGTGTACCGCCACGCCCAGAGCATGCCCGTCCGGCAACGGTGCGCCCCAGTTGGCCTTCTCCACCGCCAGATTGAGCACGCCGAGGTGGCGCGGGTGCGCCTTGAGCAGCGTTCGCCGGTACTCCACCGGATCCTTGCCCGCCGCCGTCGCCAGTTCATCGATCAGCGATTCCATGACAAAACCCGTGTGGGTATGGCCGACCGAACGCAGCCACAACACATTGATGCCGGTCTGCGGCGAATGCAGGTCGACCTGATGGTGAGGCAGATCCTTGATGTACGGACTGTCAGCCACGCCCTCGACCGACGTCGCATCGATGCCGTTCTTGACCATCGCTGCCTCGAGCATCGTCCCGGCCATGATCGACTGACCGACCAGCACATGCTGCCAGCTCATCGGCAAGCCATCAGCGCCCAGCCCGACCTGCGCCTTGTGCAGATACATCGAGCGGTAGTAGCCGCCGCGAATGTCATCTTCGCGCGCCCACACGGTTTTCACCGGCAGGCCCGCCGCTTTCGCCACTTGCACGGCTTCGGCGACGAAATCCGAGGTCGGATTGGCGCGGCGACCAAAACCACCGCCGAGGAATTCGGTGTGAATTTCGACCTGCTCGGGCTTGAGCCCGGTGATCTTGCTGGCGACCATTTGGTCCAGCGTCTGAAATTGCGTGCCGGTCCAGATTTCACATTTGCCGGCGCTGATTTTCACCGTGCAGTTGAGCGGTTCCATCGGCGCGTGGGCCAGATACGGCACGCTGTACTCGACCTCGATTTTCTTCGCGGCTTTGCCGAAATTGGCCTTGGCGTCTCCAGCCTGAGTGGCAGAGGTGCCCGGCGTCGCCGCCAGTTTGCGGAAACTCTCCAGCAGTTTTTCACTGCTCATGTCGGCCAGCGGCCCGAGATCCCAATCGACCTTCAGAGCATCACGCCCCAGTTTCGCTGCCCAGAAATGCTCGGCCACCACCGCTACTCCGCTGGGCACCTGCACCACCTTGTGCACGCCGGGAATGGCCAGCGCTGCGGCGCCTTCGAAGGATTTCACCGTGGCTCCGAACACCGGGGCGCGGGCGACCATCGCGGTCATCAGGCCCTCGAACTGCACGTCCATGCCGAACTTGGCGCGGCCGGTAATTTTCTCCGGGGTGTCGAGGCGCTTGGTTGGTTTGCCGATGACTTTCCAGTCCTTGGCTTCCTTGAAAGTGATGGTTTGCGGGTCCGGCACCGGCAGTTGCCCGGCGGCATCGGCCAGTTCGCCGTAGGTCGCGCGCTGGTCCCCGGCGATCACCACGCCAGACTCAGTGCGAATCGTCGACGACGCGACATCGAAACGTTTCGCCGCCGCTTCCACGAGCATCTGCCGCGCCGTCGCCCCGGCCAGTCGGTAGCGGTCGAATTCCATCCAGGTCGACGTCGAGCCGCCGGTGATCTGCATGCCGCCAAACGCCGGCAAGCCGTAATCGGCCGCCGAGGCTGGCGAGTGCTCAACGCGGATTTTCGACCAGTCGGCGTCCAGTTCTTCGGCAATCAGCATGGTCAGGCCGGTCCAGATGCCCTGCCCCATCTCCGAATGGCCGAGCAGCACGGTGACGCTGTTGTCCGCCGCAATGCGCAGAAACGCATTGGGCGCGAACGTCTTGTTCTGATCCTCCGCCGCGTGAGCGAAGCGATTGGCCCCCGGCACCACGAACGCCACCATCAAGCCGCCGCCCAACACAGCGCTGCCTTTGAGAAAACCGCGACGTGATAGCGGATTGTTCATGGTCCATCTCCCAGAGAATGAATCAGCCGATTTCGGCGGCGCGTTTGACCGCCGCGCGTATGCGCGGATAGGTACCGCAGCGGCAGATATTGCCGGAGAGCGCCTGATCGATATCGCTGTCGGTGGGCTTGGGAATTTTCGCCAGCAACGCGGCGGCGGACATGATCTGCCCGGACTGGCAGTAACCGCACTGCACCACGTCCAGCTCGGCCCAGGCCTGCTGTACCGGGTGCGAGCCATCACTGGACAAGCCCTCGATGGTGAGGATTTTCTGCCCATGGGCAACGGCAGTCGCCGGGGTGATACAGGAGCGTAAAGGCGCGCCATCAACGTGCACCGTGCAGGCGCCGCACTGGGCCATGCCGCAACCGAACTTGGTCCCGGTCAGGTGCGCGACATCGCGCAGAACCCAGAGCAGCGGCATGTCGGCGGGGACATCGAGCTCGTGGTCCTTGCCATTGATATTCAGGGTCAACATCGGGTGATTTCCTCAGACTCACGGTGTTGCAAAGGGGCATCGCTGTGGTCGTGAAAACCTACGGATGCCCGCGCTTATCCCTTTCAGCAAAGCCTAATTTGCGCCTGAAGCCAGCCGTTGTGACCAGCGGTCATGCAGACCCCGGCATTGCTCCTACAGTTGATAACGGCTCGAATGAGTCGTCGTACCTCTGCACAAGCGGTCCGCGATGCATCGCGGTTGACCATCCTTTGAGTCAGGAGCAGCACCTATGGGCTTTGTCACCACTCGAGACGGCGTCGACATTTTCTACAAGGACTGGGGCCCGCGCGACGCGCCGGTGATCCACTTCCACCACGGCTGGCCGCTCAGTTCGGATGACTGGGACGCGCAGATGCTGTTTTTCCTGGCACAGGGCTTTCGGGTGGTTGCTCATGATCGACGCGGGCACGGGCGCTCAAGCCAGGTCTGGGACGGCCACGACATGGATCACTACGCCGACGATGTGCTGGCCGTGGTCAATCATCTGGGTACGAGCAACGTGGTGCACGTCGGCCATTCCACCGGCGGCGGCGAAGTGATCCATTACATCGCCCGGCATGGCCAGGACAAGGTCAGCAAAGCGGTATTGATCAGCGCCGTGCCGCCATTGATGGTGCAGACCGAAAGCAACCCCGGCGGCTTGCCGAAATCGGTGTTCGATGGCTTTCAAGCGCAGTTGGCGGCGAATCGCGCGCAGTTCTATCGCGATGTGCCGAGCGGACCTTTCTACGGCTACAACCGCCCGGGCGCCGAGCCGGCGGAAGGGATCATCGCCAACTGGTGGCGCCAGGGCATGATCGGCGGCGCCAAGGCGCATTACGACGGCATCGTCGCGTTCTCGCAGACTGACTTCACCGAAGACCTGAAAAAAGTCACCGTACCGGTTTTGGTGATGCACGGCGAGGATGACCAGATCGTGCCGTACGCCAACTCCGGACCGTTGTCAGCGAAACTGCTGCCCAACGGCACACTGAAGTCGTATCCGGGCTTCCCGCATGGCATGCCGACCACGCAAGCGGAAACCATCAATGCGGATTTGTTGGCGTTTATTCGCGGCTGACAGAGCTGAGGATGTACCCATAGCAGCGGACACCACAAAACAAATTGTGGGAGCGAGCCTGCTCGCGAAAGCGTTCGTTCAGCCACTTGCATGTTGACTGACCCAACGCCTTCGCGAGCAGGCTCGCTCCCACAGTTGGAATTGGGTATATATCCGCCAGAGACTGGTCGGCTGGAAGGCCGCCATCGCTGGCAAGCCAGCTCCCACAGGGATCAGGGTAGATCCGCTACTCATTCGTATCTTTGAGATAGCTATCGCGAGCAAGCTCACTCCCACAGAAAAACAAAACAGCGCAGCTGCCCGCGGCAAAGCCGCCCCACTCAACAATGAGCGCAAGCTCGAGTGCTTTTGATCTTGATCCACCGGCGACGTCGGAAGGCTGAGCGGAGGGATTGATCCGGGCGTGGGAGCGCAGCGACCGTCTGGCGCAGCCAGACACAGCGGAAGGAGGTGCAGCGAAGCAAACCGTAGCCGCTGCGCCCGGATCGATCCCGCAGCGAAGGAACCCGAGCCTGCGAGGGCCGAACGCAGGAGCAAGCGTTTTTTTGCTTACTTTTTTTAGGCGTTTGTAAAAAAAGTGAGTCGCCGTAAGGGCGAAACCTTAGCCAGCCGTTACCGCAGCAATGGATATGTACTCACTCAAAAAAAACCACCGCCTGACAACAAGCCTTCGCGAGCAGCCTCGCCCCCACAGAAATCGCAAGCGTGCTGAAGGCTGAATCAACCCCCTACCCCTCTGCCCGCCCTTTGCCTTCACGATCACCACGGTAATGCCTGGCCAGCGGAAAATCCGGCAACCACGATTCACGCCGCACAATCCAGCTCTCATAAGTCGGCTTCAACTGATCCGGCGCATCCAGCGCGCCGAGGTTCACCTCGACCTCATCACCACTGCGGTTGAACACCGACGAGCCACAACGCGGGCAGAAATGTCGTCCTTGATACTCATGGGTTTCACCACTGATGGTCACAGCGCCCTCAGGAAAAATCGCCGAGGCATGAAACAACGCGCCGTGCACCTTGCGACAGTCCAGGCAATGGCACAGCCCGACCCGGTAAGGCTCGCCAATGGCTTGAAAACGCACGTCGCCGCACAGGCATCCGCCGGTAAATGCAGTCATGGTTTAGCTCCTTTGCGCCCGTGGTGTCGCGCCCCCCAGAGCCTATAACAGTCGGCGCTGCAATGCTGGCGATAGTTCAGATGAAAGAACTAAATGTTGCCGCACTGCAACGAGCATTCGACGGCCAGAACCAATACACTCGGGCGCTGACCTGCCGGGACGATCACGATGAAACACGCCGCTGCGAAAAACCCCGAGAAAGCCCCGCGCTTCTGGCGCGACGACGCCCTTCCCTTCATTGAGGCGCGGGCCATCGCGGATGGTCGCGAGGTCTGTTATGCGCGGCATTCCCACGCGCACTTTTCCATCGGTGCAATTACCGCCGGGCGCAGCACCTATGTGCATGAGCACGCGCAATATGAGGTGGCGGCCGGCACCGTGGTGCTGATGAATCCCGGCGATGTGCATGCCTGCAATCCGATCGATGATCAGCCTTGGTCGTACGTGATGTTGTATGTCGAAACGCCGTGGCTGACGGATTTGCAGCATCAATTGGGGTTTGCCGGGGAGCTGGAATTTCGCCGATTTTCCGACACGCATCTGACTGATGCCGAACTGTTTGGCAAGTTGATGGGGTTGTATGAGGTTTTGCTCGACGACCAAATGGAGGCGCTGGCGAAACACAGCGCGGCGGTTGAGTTTTTCAGTGATTTGCAGGGGCGCCTGAATCCGGCGGATGAGCCCGTTGCCGAGCCGAATTTCAAGCTGGAGCGCGCCGCTGATTTCATCCGTGGACATTGCACCGAAGTGCTGAGCCTCGAGGCAATTTGCGCGGCGGCGCAACTATCGCCGTCATACCTGATTCGCGCGTTCAAACAGCGCTACGGGATGACGCCGCATGCCTTCCTGGTCAACCAGCGCATCCAGTTCGCCCGCGAGCGCTTGCGCAGTGGGCGGTTGATTGCCGATGTGGCGCTAGAGGCCGGATTTGCCGATCAGGCGCATTTTCAGCGGGCGTTCAAACAGCATCTGGCGGCAACGCCGGGGCAGTATCGCGGCTGATCCCGATCTGCAGCAAACACAGCTCCTACAGAGGGAATGCGGTCAGGAATCAAGTGAATAGCAAATAAAGCGCACTCACCGCCAGTAACAACGCCATCAACCGGTTGAACCAGCGCATCCCGGCGGTATTGCTCAGATACCCGCGCAAGAACGTCCCGGCATACGCCCAGCAGCCTACCGACAAATAACAGATCACCAGATACACCGCTGCAAACTGCCAGACCAGCCGCGCCTCGCCATCAGCGACAAACGCGCCCATGCCGGCTACGCATGCCAACCAAGCCTTGGGGTTGAGCCATTGCATCACCGCGCCATAGAGCATCGAAGGCGCGCGGCCGGACTCGCTGGTGTGCAACTGGCCGTCATCGCTGGCCAGTTTCCAGGCCATGAACAACAGAAACGCCACCCCGGCCCATTGCACCACGCGGGTCATGAACGGCCAAAGTTGCAGCACCTCATGCAGGCCCAGGCCCATCAGCACCAGCAACAGCACAAACCCCAACGTCGCCCCGGCGACGTGTCGCTGACTGGCACGAAAGCCATACTGCGCGCCGGAACTCAAGGCGACGATATTGACCGGCCCGGGGGTGATGGATGCGGCCAGGGCAAACGCCGCCATGGAAAGAATCAGACTCATTGCACACCTGCTTCAAACGAAGAACGAGGTGGCTACGGTAGCTAGGGGCTTATTTCAGGTATTGAAGAAAATGACCCTGAGGATGCGAATCACCTGTGGGAGCGAGCCTGCTCGCGAAAGCGGTGGGTCAGTGAGTGCAGTTGTGGATGACACACCGCATTCGCGAGCAGGCTCGCTCCCACAGGGATCGGCGCTGCACCCGACGTTCTGATCGTTCCCACGCGCAGCAAAGGAATGCCTCAAGGGACGCTCTGCGTCCCAGCAGTGAAGGGACGCGGAGCGTCCCGGGCTGCATTCCCACGCAGAGCGTGGGAACGATCAATCCCCACAAGAACAGTCAGGCCAGGCGCGGCACGGTGAAGCGGAACTCGCTGCCCTGCCCCGGCTCGCTCTCGGCGACGATCTGCCCGCCGTGGGCTTCGA
>NZ_RAZO01000002.1:0-7314 GCF_004307535.1 Pseudomonas sp. Sample_9 | reverse complement strand
CGGATCGCGGCCTGGCTGACGGGCCAGTTGTACCAGATGTTGGTCGCCCAGTTACCCACTTGCGAACCGCAGAACGCCAGGTTCTGGAAGTCGCACGGGAAGGTGTTGAAGTCTTCGCCTTCGCCGAAGTAACCGGCCTTGACGTCGAGTTTGTTGTCGAAGAACTGGTGCTGGATCCACAGTTGGGTCAGACGCACCATGTGGCCACGGCCGTAGACTTCCTGCGAGGAGCTGAGGGTGCCGGCACGCGGATCGCCAACGCGGTCGTTGGAGATGTTGTAGCCGTTACGATTGGTCAGCTGGATCTTCGCTTGGGTGTTGTCCCAGCCCCACAGTTTCTGCAGGTCGAGGGCCACGCCCAGACCGAACTGGTCGGCATAACGCGCAGTCTTGTCGTCGTTGTAGCCGCCGTTCAGGTTGGCGCCCATCTCGCCAACGTAGTCGGCCTTGATGTCGATACCCTGCTCGATCAGCTTGGTGCGCTCGCCGCCCCAGTCGCCGGTCATCCATTTGGAGTCGGAGCTGAACGCATCCGCCGCCATCGCATTACCGGCCAGCACCAGTGCAGCTGCCGCTGAAACCTGGCAGATCAACCGGGCATTGACGTGTTTCTTTTTCATCCCTACATCCTCGTCTTTATTGTTATTAACTGTTTTTATCTAACGCGGTTTACATAAAGTGCGGTGCTCGACAGGCCGGACACCGCGTGCTCCTTTGTGGGAGCGAGCCTGCTCGCGAATGCGGTGGAACAGGCGACATCAATGCTGGATGTCAGACCGCTTTCGCGAGCAGGCTCGCTCCCACATTTTGTACTTCAGCGCCCTTTGAATTGCGCCACATTCGCCGACCGGGTCTCTGTCTGCACCTGGCCCGCAACGCCCAGACGCTCGCCGGTATTGGCATCGAACAACAACACTTTCGATGGATCGAACTGCAACGTCAGACTTTCGCCCACCTGCGGTGCCACGTCCGGCGCCAGTCGGCAGCAGACCTTGGTGTCGTTCAAGTTGACGAACACCAGGGTGTCCGGACCGGTCGGTTCAGTGACCTGCACTTCGGCGCGGATGCTCGGCAGACCATTGCCCTCGCCATTCGCCAGAACAATCTGCTCCGGGCGCAGGCCGAGGATCACTTCGCGATCTTCAAGCCCGGCGTCCTGCATGCTCATCGGCAATTCGCAACGCGCCTGACCGCTGTCGAGCAGCGCCAGCAGACGACCGTCCTTGCGCTGCAAACGCAGGGGGATGAAGTTCATCGGCGGCGAACCGATGAAGCTCGCCACGAACAGGTTGGCCGGATTGTTGTAGATGTCTTTCGGCGTACCGAACTGCTGAATGATACCGTCCTTCATCACCGCGACCTTGTCGCCCAGAGTCATCGCTTCGATCTGGTCGTGGGTCACGTAGACCGTGGTGGTTTTCAGGCGCTGGTGCATCAGTTTCATTTCGGTGCGCATCTCGACGCGCAGCTTGGCGTCGAGGTTCGACAGCGGTTCGTCGAACAGGTAGATCTTCGGCCGCCGCGCCAGAGCACGGCCCATCGCCACGCGCTGTTGCTGACCACCGGAGAGCTGGCCCGGCTTGCGATTGAGCAGGTGTTCGATCTGCAACAGCTTGGCCACGCGGGCGACTTCTTCGTCGATCGCTGCTTGTGGCATCTTGCGAATCTTCAGGCCGAACTCGATGTTCTCGCGCACGCTCATGGTCGGGTACAGCGCGTAGGACTGGAACACCATGGCGATGTCGCGATCCTTGGGGCTCATGCCGCTGACGTCCTGATCACCGATCATGATCGCGCCGCCGGTGATGGTTTCCAGACCGGCGATGCAGTTCATCAAGGTCGATTTGCCGCAGCCCGACGGACCGACGAGGATCAGGAATTCACCGTCCTTGATCGACAGTTCGATGTTCTTCAGGGTGTCCGGCAGGCCGGCCCCGTAGGTCTTGTTTACGTTGCGAAGTTCAAGCGTAGCCATGATTACCCCTTGACCGCGCCGGCCGTCAGCCCGCGCACGAAATACTTGCCTGCGACCACATAGACCAGCAGGGTCGGCAGGCCGGCGATCATCGCCGCTGCCATATCCACGTTGTATTCCTTGGCGCCGGTGCTGGTGTTGACCAGGTTGTTCAGCGCCACGGTGATCGGTTGCGAATCACCGCTGGAGAACACCACACCGAAGAGGAAGTCGTTCCAGATCTGGGTGAACTGCCAGATCAGGCAGACCATGATGATCGGCGTCGACATCGGCAGGATGATGCGGCGGAAAATCGTGAAGAACCCCGCGCCATCCAGCCGTGCAGCCTTGACCAGCGCATCGGGAATGCTCACGTAATAGTTACGGAAGAACAGCGTGGTGAACGCCAGACCGTAGACCACGTGAACGAACACCAGGCCGGTGGTGGTGCTCGCCAGGCCCATCTTGCCGAGGGTGAACGAGGCCGGCAGCAGCACGGTCTGGAACGGCAGGAAGCAGCCGAACAGCAGCAGACCGAAGAACAATTGCGAACCACGGAAGCGCCACATCGACAGCACGTAACCGTTCAACGCACCGATGGCGGTGGAGATGATTACCGCCGGAACGGTGATCTTGATCGAGTTCCAGAAGTAGCCGTCGACCGTGGCCCAGGCCTTGACCCAGCCGATGCCGCTGACCACGGTCGGCCAGCTCAGCAGGTTGCCGGTGCTGATGTCTTCCGGGGTCTTGAAGCTGGTCAGCAACATCACCACCAGCGGCACCAGATACAGAAACACCGCAAGGATCAGCACCGCGTAGATCGCGATGCGGCTCAAGCTGATAGCGGGTTTGGCAGCAAGACTAGTCATGACGCTTGGTCCTCAGCTCGGAATACAGGTAAGGCACGATGATCGCGAGGATCGCACCGAGCATCAGAATCGCACTGGCCGAGCCCATGCCCATCTGGCCGCGACTGAAGGTGAAGGAATACATGAACATCGCTGGCAGGTCGGAGGAATAACCCGGGCCGCCGGCGGTCATTGCCGCAACGAGGTCGAAGCTCTTGATCGCGATGTGCGCGAGGATCATCACCGCACTGAAAAACACCGGACGCAGGCTTGGCAGCACGACTTTCCAGTAGATGCGCGGCATGCTCGCACCGTCGATCTGCGCCGCACGGATGATCGATTGGTCGACGCCACGCAGGCCGGCGAGGAACATCGCCATGATGAAGCCCGAGGCTTGCCACACAGCGGCGATCACCAGGCAGTAGACCACGCGATCAGGGTCGATCAGCCAGTCCAGACGGAAGCCTTCCCAGCCCCAGTCACGCAACAATTTGTCCAGGCCCATGCCCGGGTTGAGCAGCCATTTCCACGCGGTACCGGTGACGATCATCGAGAGCGCCATCGGGTACAGGTAAATGGTGCGGATAAAGCCTTCGCGACGGATGCGCTGGTCGAGGAACACCGCCAGCAACACGCCGATCACCAGGGTAATGCCGATGAACATGCCGCCGAACACGGCGAGGTTCTTGCTCGCCACCCACCAGCGATCGTTGTCGAACAACCGCGCGTATTGCGCCAGACCGGCCCACTTGTAGTTGGGCAGGAAGGTCGAGGTGGTGAACGACAGAATGAACGTCCACAGGATGTAGCCATAGAAGCCCACCAGCACGATGAACATGCTCGGCGCCAGCACCAGTTTCGGTAGCCAGCGCTGCAATGCATCGAACGGCGAGGCCTTGCTGAACACAGCAACAGAACTCATGAGCAAATCCAGAAAAGAAAGAGAAGAACAGCTGCAAGCTGCAAGCTACAAGACCAGCAGCGCGCAAGCCTATAACTTGCAGCTTGAAGCTTGAAGCTTGCAGCTCGCCGTCAAGGCGCCTATTTAGCTGACTGAACCGCCGCGCCGAGTTTCTTCGCCGCATCGGCCGGGTCGGCTTTCGGGTCGTTGATGTAGTTGGTGACTACGTCAAAGAACGCGCCCTGCACGGCCAGAGTGGTCGCCATGTTGTGCGCCATGCTTGGTTGCAGGCCGCCGGACTTGGCGTCCGCGAGGAAGTCCTTGGCAGCGGTCTGTGCGCAGGAATCGAAGCCGAGCTTGTCCATGTTGTTCAACATGTCATTGCGCACCGGGATCGAGCCTTTGTTGATGCTGAAGACTTTCTGGAAGTTCTCACCCAGCACGACTTTGGCGATGTCCTGCTGACCGGCCGCAGTGCCTGCGTCCTTCTGCTTGAACACGGCCAGCGAGTCGATGTTGTAGGTGAACGCCTTGTCGGTGCCCGGGAACGCTACGCACTCGTAGTCCTTGCCGGCGACTTTCCTGGCGGCGGTCCATTCGGACTTGGCCCAGTCACCCATGATCTGCATGCCGGCCTTGCCGTTGATGACCTTGGCCGCTTCGAGGTTCCAGTCCTGGCCTTTGCCGTCAGCGTCCATGTAGGTCGCGACTTTCTTCAGCTCGGTGAGCGCCTTGACCATTTCCGGGCCGGTCAGCGCTTTGTTGTCGAGATCGACCAGGGCTTTCTTGTAGCCATCCACGCCCATGACCGAGAGCACCACGGCTTCGAACACGGTGCTGTCCTGCCAAGGCTGACCGCCGTGGGCCAGCGGAATGAAGCCCGCCGCTTTCAGCTTGTCGCCAGCCGCGTAGAATTCTTCGAGGGTGGTTGGATTCTTGGTGATGCCGGCTTTCTTGAAGACTTCCGGGTTGATCCACAGCCAGTTCACGCGGTGAATGTTCACCGGCACGGCCACGTAATCACCGTCGTACTTCACGGTATCGGAGACTTTCTTGTCGAGCAGGCTGTCCCACTTTTCCGACTTGGCGACGTCTTTCAAAACGTCGGTGTCGAGCAGGCCGGTCGACGCCCATTCCTGGATGTCCGGGCCTTTGATCTGCGCTACGCCTGGCGGGTTGCCGGCGACGGCACGGCTTTTCAGCACGGTCATGGCAGTCGCACCGCCACCACCGGCGACAGCGCCGTCCTTCCAGGTGAAACCGTCTTTTTCGACTTGGGCCTTGAGCACATCGACAGCGGCTTTTTCGCCACCGGAAGTCCACCAGTGCACGACTTCGACCGAACCTTTGGAATCGGCAGCGGAGACACTGAGCGGCAGGATTGCGAGCGGGAACAGGGAGGCGACAGAAATGACAGTAGCGAGGCGAGAAATCGCATTCATTCGAGATGTACCTTTCTTGTTGTTATGCATTGCAAGTCTGGTGCTTGCGCTGCACGGAGTTTAAACAGAGCGTTTCGCTTCGCAGGTAACGAAGGGACGCGTAAATGTCACGACATGGTTACACAGGAACAGGTCGGGACAACTGCGCCAAAGCCGTGGCCATGCTTGGCGCCAGCGGCAATCGAGGAATCAGCACAGCCTGCCAGGCGTGATACAGATCGGGCTTGCCCGGCCAGATATCGGCACTCGGGACATTCTGCGGATTGAGTTCGTGGTGCCAGCTGCCGTTGCAGCGGTCGATGAAATTGGTCTCGCAGAATTCCCAGAACAGTCGGTACCAGGTTTCGTATTGCGCGTCGCCGGTGCGTTTGAGCAAGGCGCTGGCGGCAGCGCTGGCTTCGGCGTGCGTCCAGTGCAGGCGATGGCGGACCACGGCTTTGTTGTGCCAGTCGAGGGTGTAGACAATGCCCGGCGCGCCATCGACATCCCAGCCGTGCCGGCAGTTGTTTTCGAAGAGTTTTTGAGCATCCAGGGCTAGCCAGCCCGGCGTAAGCATGCCGGCCTGCACCCGCGCGGCTTCAAGGTGCAGGAGCAAGCGCGCCCACTCGAAACCATGGCCCGGCGTGGTGCCGTAGGGACGGAAACCGTCAGCCGGATTGTCGTGGTTGTATTCGCGCAGCGGTTGCCAGTCGCGATCGAAGTGTTCGATGACCATGTAGTCGTTGGCAGCAGCGTGGCCATGGATCACCCGCTCGACGATGCGCTGGGCGCGCACCAGCCAGCGCGGATCTTCGGTGACATCGGCCAGCGCGAGGAATGCTTCGGTCGCGTGCATGTTGCTGTTGGCGCCGCGATAGGCTTCTTCTTCGCTCCAGTCGCGATTGAAGAATTCGCGCATGGCGCCCTCTTCTTCGCTCCAGAAATAAGTGTCGATGATGTCGATTGCGTCATCGAGCAAGGCTTGAGCGCCGGGCCGTTGTGCGACCACGGCGGAGCTGGCGGCGAGGGCGACAAAGGCATGCAGATAGGCGTTCTTGCCGGTGTTGTCGTCGCGATGCTGGGCAACCGCAAACCAGCCGCCGTGCAGCGCATCACGCAGTGGCCCGCGCAACGCGGCGATACCGTGGTCGACCAGCTCGGCAAACCCCGGCAGGCCCTGAATGTGCGCCATGGCGAAGCTGTGGGTCATGCGCGCGGTGTTCATAGTTTCGGCTTGCGCGTGCGCCTGCAAACGGCCGCGCTCTTCGAGATTGCCGAAGCCTTCGGGCAGCTTCGCAGCCTTGGCGAAATCCAGCAGACGCAGGCCTTCAGCGGCGAGCCATTGCTGGTGGGCAGGGGCGTTCAGCCAACTGCTGAAGTCAGGATGAAAGGTGTCCATGGCGTGACCCTTTTTTGTTGTTAGGACTGCGGGCAGTCTAAACAACGGGCCGGGGCGGGCTTGTAACGAAGGGGACGGTATTTGTCACTAGCTCGTGACAAAAGAGAAGAGCAAAAGCACCCTCACCCCAACCCTCTCCCGGAGGGAGAGGGGGCCGACCGAGGTGTCTTGCGTCCTCCGTCGACCTGAAAAATATTGGCGATTATGGATTCACCACCGCATTTACAGGTCAGCGCACCTCAGCAGCATCCCCCAATCGGTCCCCTCTCCCTCTGGGCGGTCCGACGTTTCGGGAGGGCTAGGGTGAGGGGCTTTTCGGGGCTAATCCACAGACCGAGGCAACTGCAACGTCACCCGCAACCCGCCCTCACGCAGGTTCTGCAACGTCACCTCGCCGCCATGGCTGTGGGCAATGTTGCGCGCAATGCCCAGACCGAGTCCGTAGCCCTGCTGCTGCCCCGCCAGGCGGAAGTGCGGCTCGAACACTTGCTCCAGCCGCTGCTGCGGCACACCCGGCCCTTCGTCATCAACATGCAGGACAAACGCGCTGTCATCGTCATCGATGTGCAGATGCGCGTTCTGCCCGTACTTCAAGGCGTTGTCGATCAGGTTGCCGATGCAGCGCTTGAGCGCCAGCGGCTTGCCCGGATACGCCGACAGCGCGCGCCCATGCTGGGTGACGCGGCCATTGCCGTTCGGCGCCAGATACGGCTCGACCAGGCAATCGAGCACATGATTGAGATCCACCGGCTCGATGTTCTCGTGGATGTCGGTGTCTTTCACGCATTGCA
>NZ_RAZO01000142.1:0-7358 GCF_004307535.1 Pseudomonas sp. Sample_9 | reverse complement strand
TTTGCTGAATCCATAATCGACTCGATCTTTCAGGTCGATGTATACCGCAAGACACCTCGGTCGGCCCCCTCTCCCTCCGGGAGAGGGCTGGGGTGAGGGGCTGCTGTTAGACACAAACCTCAACTTCCCCTAGATGCCCCCCATAAGGCCCAAAACTGCGCTCCACCATCCGCCGCGTCCCGTCCGCTTGCACTATCAACGCCGTACTCGCCCGCGTGCCATAACTCTGGCTGGCAATAAACACACTCGACAACAACGCTTCCGTCGCCATGCCTACCCCGGTATCCGGCAACTCCGCCTCGGGTGCGGTCTGCGCATCGCTCAGCAAGGCCAGCAATCGCTCAGGCTGCGGATCGTCCAGCACCGCGCTCAATGCCGCCCTGGCCTTGAGCAGTTTTGGCCACGGTGTATCCAGCCCCGCGTTGGATAACCCATAAACTCCAGGCTGCAACATCACCGGCTCTGACGCCCGCGCATTGAAGTGCCACAACTCATGGGCATTGCCCAGCAGCAGATTGAACCCGGCAAACTCGGCCGCACGATCAACGACATCGCTCAAATAATCATCAATCGACAGATCTGCCGTGAGAAAGCGCGCCACCAGCTCGCCCCGGGATTTGGTCGCCGGTGGCTGCTGTGGATCGCGAATATTGGTCAGCGCGGCGAAGCGTCCGTTGGTGCCGATCCCCAGCCACGTGCCGCCAGCTTCAAGATCACGCCCGGCATGCACATGCGGCGCCTCGGGCCACGGCGCCAATGGCAGGCTGGGGCGGGCGTAGAACTCGTCGCGGTTGGCCGCGACGATCAGCGGCTGGGCATGGCCCGGGCGCCAGGCGAAAACGATCAGGCACATAAGGTGGTCCTTGTGTGTTTTTTGCCCACTCTACGCATCCGGCGTCCGTGCATCCATCGCCAGTGGAGCAGAAGGCTGCGCATCCGTTAACATGCCGCTCCTGTTTTGCCGATGCGTGCTGGAGACGGTCATGGAATTTCTGCTCTACCTGGCGCTCGGCGCCTGTGCGGGCGTGCTCGCCGGGCTGTTTGGCGTCGGCGGCGGGATCATCATCGTCCCGGTGCTGGTGTTCAGCTTCACCCTGCAGGGCTTCGATCAGTCGATCCTCACGCACCTGGCGGTGGGCACGTCGCTGGCGACGATCATATTCACCTCGGTCAACGCCGTGCGTGAGCATCACCGCCGGGGCGCGGTGCGCTGGGCGATTTTTCGCTGGATGACCGTGGGTATCCTGCTCGGTGCCGGTTTCGGGGCGCTGACCGCAGAAGCCATCTCCGGGCCGAACCTGCAAAAGATCATCGGCGTGTTCGCTCTGGTGATCGCCGTGCAACTGGCGCTGGATGTCAAACCCAAGGCCAGCCGCACGGTGCCGGGCAAACTCGGTCTGACCGCTGCCGGTACGGTGATTGGCTGGGCCTCGGCGATTTTCGGCATTGGTGGCGGCTCGCTGACCGTACCGTTTCTGACCTGGCGCAGCGTGCCGATGCAGCAAGCCGTGGCGACCTCGTCGGCCTGTGGCTTGCCGATCGCTCTGGCCAGTGCAGCAAGTTTCATGATTCTGGGGTGGCACGATCCGTTGTTGCCGGCCCATAGTCTCGGTTTTGTGTATTTGCCGGCATTGTTGGGCATCGCCCTGACCAGCATGGTCTTCGCCCGGCTCGGCGCGCGTCTGGCGCACAGATTGTCGCCGCGCTTGCTGAAAAGGCTGTTCGCCGCTTTGCTGTTCTGCGTGGGTCTGAGCTTTTTGCTCTGACCGCGTGGCAATCCTGGCTTAATCCTGAGGTGGCAGCGTCGCCCGGGAATTTCGCTTTCAACCTAACAAGGAGTCGCAATGCTGCCTTACCCGCAGATCGACCCGGTGGCCCTGGCCATCGGTCCGCTGAAAATCCACTGGTACGGTCTGATGTACCTGATCGGCATCGGCGGCGCGTGGCTGTTGGCGTCGCGCCGGCTCAACCGCTTCGACCCGACCTGGACCAAGGAGAAACTCTCCGATCTGGTGTTCTGGCTATCGATGGGCGTGATCGTCGGCGGCCGTCTGGGTTACGTGCTGTTCTATGACCTGAGCGCGTACCTGGCCAACCCGACGCTGATTTTCGAAGTGTGGAAGGGCGGCATGTCGTTCCACGGCGGATTCATCGGCGTGATGCTCGCGGCCTTGTGGTTCGGCAAGCGCAATGGCAAGTCGTTCTTCCAGCTGATGGACTTCGTCGCGCCGATGGTGCCGATCGGCCTGGGCGCCGGGCGCATCGGCAACTTCATCAACGCCGAGCTGTGGGGCAAGGCCACCGACGTGCCATGGGCGATGGTGTTCCCGCCGTTCAGCGATCCGGCGCAATTGCCGCGTCACCCGTCGCAGCTGTACCAGTTCGCCCTCGAAGGCGTGGCGCTGTTCCTGATCCTGTGGATCTTCTCGCGCAAACCGCGCCCGACCATGGCGGTCTCCGGCATGTTCGCGCTGTTCTACGGCATCTTCCGTTTCATCGTCGAGTTCGTCCGTGTGCCTGACGCGCAGTTGGGCTATCTGGCGTGGAACTGGCTGACCATGGGTCAGGTGCTCTGCGTGCCGATGATTGTCGGCGGGCTGTTGCTGATCTGGCTGGCCTATCGTCGCGCCCCGGCAGCGCCGCTCGCGCCGACGGCTTAAACTACGAACCCCGGCGCGCGACGCCGGGGCTCCAAGGACACAGGTAACTCATGAAGCAATATCTCGAACTGGTCTCGCACGTCATTCAGAACGGCACCAAGCAGGCCAACCGCACCGGCATCAACACCATCAGTTTTCCGGGAGCGATGCTGCGTTTCGATCTGCAGGAAGGTTTCCCGGCGATCACTACGCGCAAGATGGCTTTCAAATCGGCCATCGGCGAGATGTGCGGCTTTCTGCGTGGCGTCAACAACGCCGCTGAATTCCGCGCGCTGGGCTGCAAGGTCTGGGACCAGAACGCCAACGAAAACGCGCAGTGGCTGGCCAACCCGTTCCGTCAGGGCGACGACGACCTCGGTGAAATCTACGGCGTGCAATGGCGCAAGTGGCCGGCGTACAAGCAGATCCCGCTGAGCAACACTGCTGCCATCGAACAGACCCTGAGCAACGGCTACAAGCAGATCGCTCAGGGCGAAGAAGACGGCCAGGCCTACGTCGTGCTGTACAAGGCAATCGACCAGGTACGCCAGTGCGTCGACACGATCATCAAGGATCCGGGCAGCCGGCGCATTCTGTTCCACGGCTGGAATTGCGCCCAGCTCGATGAAATGGCCCTGCCGCCATGCCATCTGCTGTACCAGTTCCACCCGAACGTCGAGACCAAGGAAATCTCCCTGACTCTCTACATCCGCTCCAATGATCTGGGCCTGGGCACGCCGTTCAACCTCACCGAAGGCGCCGCGCTGCTGAGCCTGATCGGGCGCCTGACCGGCTACACGCCGCGCTGGTTCACCTATTTCATCGGTGATGCCCACGTCTACGAAAACCACCTGGACATGCTCAACGAACAGCTCAAGCGCGAGCCGTTTGCCATGCCGAAACTGAAAATCTCCGACCGCGTGCCGGAGTTTGCCAAAACTGGTGTGTACCAGCCGGAGTGGCTGGAACTGGTCGAACCGAGCGATTTCTCGCTGGAAGGCTACGAGCACCATCCACCGATGACCGCGCCGATGGCGGTCTAAACCACACCGCAATATCCCTGTGGGAGCGAGCCTGCTCGCGAAGAGGGCGTGTCAGTCGCAGATGTGTCGACTGATACACCGCTTTCGCGAGCAGGCTCGCTCCCACATTTGGTTGTGTGTTGGGCTCAATGGCCGTGGCTACGGCCTACATGGGAATGTTCAACTTCGGTCGCCACAACCCCGCCACTCACCTCCAGCCGCTGCAAGATCCCGCATTGATCCGCCTCCGGGCCTTCGCCACAGCGTTGGCGCAGGTCGAGCAGTTGTGTCTGCAACGCCAATAACCCATCAATTCGCGCCTTCACGTGCTGAATATGTTCGTCGATCAGCGCATTGACGCTCTCGCACTGATCTTGCGGGCTGTCGCGCAGGGCGAGGAGGCTGCGGATTTCTTCGAGGGTCATGTCGAGGGTGCGGCAGTTGCGGATGAAGGTCAGGCGCTCGGCGTGGGCCTGGGTGTAGACGCGGTAGTTGCCGTCGCTGCGCGCCGGTTCCGGCAGGAGGTTTTCGCGCTCGTAGTAGCGGATGGTTTCCACGGCGCAGTAGGTGAGTTTCGCCAGTTCGCCGATCTTCATGACGGCCATCTCCAAAAGGGTGCTTGACCCTATAGTGGCTACAGGGTCTTTACTTGGCAACAGGCACCTTCATGGACGCGACCAATGAGCGATTCCCTGCACACCCACAAGCCCGGCGACGGCCACGATCACAGTCATAAATTGCAGCCGGTGCATAAACATTCGCACGGCGGCGATTCCTGCTGCGCTTCGAAAGCTGCGCCGGCCCCGGTTCATGCGCACGAAGATTCCTGCTGCTCGTCGAAAGCCGCAGCGCCTGCCTTGGTGCAATTGAGCGAAAAGACCAGCGCAGACGCGCGCCTGAGCAGCTTCCGCATCGAGGCGATGGACTGCCCGACCGAGCAGACGCTGATCCAGAACAAGCTCGGCAAGCTGGCCGGCGTGCAGCAGCTGGAATTCAACCTCATCAACCGCGTGCTTGGCGTGACCCACAATCTGCCGGGCACCGAGCCGATCACCGAGGCGATCAAGTCCCTCGGCATGCACGCCGAGCCGCTGGAGGCGGGCGTCGATGCGCCGGCACCGGCTGCGGTGAAAAAACACTGGTGGCCACTGGCGCTGTCCGGTGTGACCGCGCTGGGCGCCGAAGTCATCCACTTCACCAGCGCTGCCCCCGACTGGGTGGTGGCGATTGTTGCGCTGGTGTCGATCCTCAGCGGCGGCCTCGGCACTTATAAAAAGGGCTGGATCGCCCTGAAGAACCGCAATCTCAACATCAATGCGCTGATGAGCATTGCGGTGACGGGCGCGATCCTCATCGGCCAGTGGCCGGAAGCGGCGATGGTGATGTTCCTCTTCACCGTCGCCGAGCTGATCGAAGCGCGCTCGCTGGATCGCGCGCGCAATGCGATCAGCGGCCTGATGCAGATGACCCCGGAGCAGGCCACGGTATTGCAGGCCGACGGCAGCTGGCGCGAACAAGAGGTAAAAAGCGTCGAACTGGGCGCCCGCGTGCGGGTGAAACCCGGCGAGCGCATCGCCCTGGACGGCACGGTGGTCAGCGGCAACTCGACCATCGACCAGGCGCCGATAACCGGCGAAAGCCTGCCAGTGGAAAAAACCGTCGGCGATAAAGTCTTCGCTGGCACCATCAATCAGGCCGGCTCGCTGGAATACACGGTGACCGCAGCGGCCAACAACTCAACGCTGGCGCGGATCATTCACGCCGTCGAACAGGCCCAGGGAGCGCGGGCGCCGACTCAGCGCTTCGTTGATCAATTCTCGAAAATCTATACCCCGGCGGTCTTCGTCTTCGCCTTGGCCGTGGCGATCATCCCGCCGTTGTTCATGGGCGCGGCGTGGTTCGACTGGATCTACCGCGCGCTGGTATTGCTGGTGGTTGCCTGCCCGTGCGCTCTGGTGATTTCCACCCCGGTGACCATCGTCAGCGGCCTCGCGGCGGCGGCGCGCAAGGGCATTCTGGTCAAGGGCGGCGTGTATCTGGAAGGCGGTTTCAAGCTCGATTATCTGGCGCTGGACAAGACCGGCACGATCACCCACGGCAAACCGGTGCAGACCGATTACCTGTCGCTCGATCCGACAGCCGATGCCAGCGCGCCGGCCATCGCTGCCGCGCTGGCCGGGCGCTCCGATCACCCGGTGTCGCTGGCGATTGCCAATGCTGCTGTGGATAAAAACTTCGCCGCGCTGACTGTGGATAACTTCGCCGCGCTGGGCGGGCGCGGCGTCAAAGGTGACATCAACGGTCAGACTTATCACTTGGGTAACCATCGTCTGGTCGAAGAGCTCGGCTTGTGCTCGCCGCAGCTGGAAGAAAAGCTGTTCGCGCTGGAGAAACAGGGCAAATCCGTGGTGCTGCTGCTCGACCACTCAGGCCCGCTGGCGCTGTTCGCCGTGGCCGACACGGTCAAGGAAACCAGCCGCGAAGCGATTCGTCAGTTGCATGAGCTTGGGGTGAAAACCCTGATGCTGACCGGCGACAACGTCCACACCGCCCAGGCGATTGCCGCTCAGGTCGGCATCGACGAGGCGCGCGGCGACTTACTGCCGACCGACAAGCTGCAAGCCATCGAAGATCTGTACAAGCACGGCCACCGGGTCGGCATGGTCGGCGACGGCATCAACGATGCCCCGGCATTGGCCCGCGCCGAGATCGGTTTCGCCATGGCCGCGGCTGGCACCGACACCGCGATCGAAACCGCCGATGTCGCCCTGATGGACGACGATCTGCGCAAGATCCCCGCGTTCATCAGCCTGTCGCGCAACACCGCGAGCATCCTGAAACAGAACATTGCCTTGGCGCTGGTGATCAAGGCGATCTTTCTTGCGGTAACCTTTGCCGGGCTCGCCACCATGTGGATGGCGGTGTTTGCCGATATGGGCGTGAGCCTGTTGGTGGTGTTCAACGGTTTGCGCCTGCTGCGCAAATAAACGTGAGGGATGGTTGTGCTGAGTGCCGAGCTGAAAGCGTTTTACATGGTCGCCCGCCTGGGCAGCATCACGCTGGCGGCGAAAAAACTCGGCCTCAGCCAACCGACCGTGACCACGCAGATCCGCAATCTGGAAAGTCAGTACTCGGTGGAGTTGTTCTACCGGGGCGGGCGCCGTTTAAGCGTCAGTGACGAAGGCGCGCGGCTGCTGCCGATGGTCAAGACCCTGTTGCAGCAAGAGGCCGACATCGAGTTTTTCCTGCGTAACAGCGGTCAGGTGCAGGGCACGCTGCGCATTGCCGCGACGGCGCCGTATTACATCCTCGATCTGGTGAAGACCTTCCGCGAGCGTTTGCCGCAGGTGGAAGTGTCGGTGGAAATCGGCAACTCGCAGCAGGTCCTGGAAGCGCTGGAGGATTACCGCGTGGATGTCGCGGCCTCGTCGCAGTTGCTCGACGATGCGCGGTTGATTCGCCGGGTGCTCGGCACCGATCCGCTGGTGCTGGCGGTGCATCGCAATCATCCGTTGGCCTCGCTTGAGCATGTGACGTTGAATGCGCTGGCCGGGCATACGTTGTTGATGCGCGAGTCGGGTTCGACCACGCGGCGGTTGACCGAAGAGTTGCTGGCCAGCGCCGGAGTAAGCTTCGGGCCGTTGCTGGAGATCGGCAGCCGCGAGTCGATTCGCGAGGCGGTGCTGCGCAATATCGG
>NZ_RAZO01000191.1:0-7399 GCF_004307535.1 Pseudomonas sp. Sample_9 | reverse complement strand
GGGTAAAAGTCCCACGGCATGTCGGCGGTGTTGGTCGAGAGAAACTGCACGCGCACCTGGCGCGAGGTGTCGACCACTTGCTCGCCTGAGTACTGGCCGCCGGTCTTGCCGTTGATGCCGAACGCTTTGCACATCACGTCATAGATCGGCACCAGAGCAAAACCGAAGACGAACATCGCCACCACCACCAGCAGCAGGCGGGTGACGAGTTTCTTCAGCGAGATCGAGTCAGCCATGATTTTCAGCCTCCACATGAACCCTTGTGGGAGCGAGCCTGCTCGCGAAGCAGACGCCGCGGTGCTTCAGACACACCGCGTCAGCGTTCTTCGCGAGCAGGCTCGCTCCCACAAAGAACTCCATGTTCATTTCACTTCCGGCGGCGTGGTGAAGGTGTGATACGGCGCTGGCGACGGCACGCTCCACTCCAGCCCTTCGGCACCGTCCCACGGTTTGGCCGGGGCCGGTGCGCCGCCACGGATGGTCTTGATCACGATGAACAGGAAGAAAATCTGCGTGGCGCCGAACATGAATGCGCCGATCGACGAGACCATGTTGAAATCGGCGAACTGCAGGTTGTAGTCCGGAATCCGCCGTGGCATCCCCGCAAGACCCACGAAGTGCATCGGGAAGAAGGTCAGGTTCATGCCGACGAACGACAGCCAGAAGTGCAGCTTGCCGAGGGTTTCGTCGTACATGTGCCCGGTCCACTTCGGCAGCCAGTAATAGGCCGAGGCGAAGATGCCGAAGATCGCCCCGGGCACCAGCACATAGTGGAAGTGCGCGACCACGAAGTAGGTGTCCTGATACTGGAAGTCCGCCGGGGCGATCGCCAGCATCAGCCCGGAGAAACCGCCAATCGAGAACAGGATGACGAACGCCACCGCAAACAGCATCGGCGTCTCGAAGGTCATCGAGCCCTGCCACATGGTGCTCGCCCAGTTGAACACTTTCACACCCGTCGGCACGGCGATCAGCATGGTCGCGTACATGAAGAACAATTCGCCCACCAGCGGAATGCCGACCACGAACATGTGGTGCGCCCAGACGATGAACGACAGGAACGCGATGCTCGCCGTGGCGTAGACCATCGAGGTGTAGCCGAACAGCGGCTTGCGCGCGAAGGTCGGGATGATCTGGCTGACCGCGCCGAACGCCGGCAGGATCATGATGTACACCTCGGGGTGGCCGAAGAACCAGAACACATGCTGGAACAGCACCGGGTCACCGCCGCCGGCAGCGCTGAAGAAACTGGTGCCGAAGTGAATATCCATGAGCATCATCGTCACGCAGCCGGCGAGCACCGGCATCACTGCGATCAGCAGAAACGCGGTGATCAGCCAGGTCCAGACGAACAGCGGCATTTTCATCAGGGTCATGCCGGGGGCGCGCAGGTTGAGGATGGTCGCGACCACGTTGATCGCGCCCATGATCGAACTGATGCCCATCAAGTGGATGGCGAAGATAAAGAACGTCACGCTTTCCGGTGCGTAGGTCGTCGATAGCGGCGCATAAAAGGTCCAGCCGAAATTCGGTCCGCCACCCGGGGTGAACAGTGTCGAGACCAGCAGCAGAAACGCCGCCGGCAACAGCCAGAAGCTGAAGTTGTTCATCCGGGGCAGGGCCATGTCCGGCGCGCCGACCATCAACGGAATCATCCAGTTGGCGAGACCGACGAATGCCGGCATCACCGCACCGAACACCATGACCAGACCGTGCATGGTGGTCATCTGGTTGAAGAATTCCGGCTGGACGATCTGCAGACCGGGCTGGAACAGCTCGGCGCGAATGACCATGGCGAACGAGCCGCCGAGCAGGAACATGCAGAAGGCAAACCACAGGTACAGCGTGCCGATGTCCTTGTGGTTGGTGGTCAGCACCCAGCGCATCAGGCCTTTGGCGGGGCCGTGGGCGTGGTCGGCGTGACCGTGGTCATCGATGACAGCGCTCATGGCCGGTCTCCTTTACGAAAGTGGACGGGGCAGGCCGGGGCTCGCTGCCCCGACCGGTTCACTGAATACGCAATTGACCGGCTCATTTGCTTTCCGCCTGTTTCAGCTCCAGCACTTCTTTTGGCGTGACCATGTCGCCCTTGTTGTTGCCCCAGGCGTTACGTTCGTAAGTCACGACCGCTGCGATATCGACTTCCGACAGCTGTTTGCCGAACGCCGCCATGGCGGTGCCGGGTTTGCCGTGGTAGACGATGCTCAGGTGATCCTTGATCGGCCCGGTGGCGATTTTCGAGCCCTTGAGTGCCGGGAACATCGGCGGCAGGCCCTGGCCTTCGGCCTGGTGACAGGCCACGCAAGTGGTGTGATAGACCTTGTCGCCGCGCTCCTTGAGCTCGTCGAGGGTCCATTCCTTGCTGGTCAGTTCTTTGAGCTGTGCGGCTTCGGCCTTGCGCTCGGCGAGCCATTTTTCGTAGTCGGCCTGTTCCTTGACCTCGACCACGATCGGCATGAAGCCGTGATCCTTGCCACACAATTCGGCGCACTGGCCACGGTAGAGGCCGGGCTTGTCGATACGCGTCCAGGCCTCGTTGACGAATCCGGGAATCGCATCGCGCTTGACCGCAAATGCCGGCACCCACCAAGAGTGAATGACATCAGCCGAGGTCACCAGAAAGCGCACCTTGGCGCCGATCGGCAGCACCAGCGGCTTGTCGACTTCGAGCAAGTAATGCTCGCCCTTGGCTTCTTTGTTGTGAATCTGTTCGGCGGGGGTGGCCAGGTTGCTGAAGAACTCGACGTCCTGGCCCAGGTATTTGTAGTGCCACTTCCACTGATAACCGGTGATCTGGATATCGATGTCCGGCTCGCTGGTGTCGTACATCTTGATCAGCGTTGCGGTGGCGGGCACGGCCATGGCTACCAGGATCAGCAGCGGCACGATGGTCCACATGATCTCGACGCCGGTGCTTTCGTGGAATTTGGCCGCGACCTGGCCGGTAGAGCGGCGGTGCACCATCATCGACCAGAACATGGCGCCGAAGACGATGATCCCGATCACCACACAGATCCAGAAAATGGTCATGTGCAGGTCGAATACTGCGTGACTGATTTCAGTCGCTCCAGGCGCCATATTCACAGTCCATGCCGCGTTGGCCGGGCTGAAAATCGACCACAACAGGAGGCCCATCCAGACATGTGGATGTCGCATCATTGCGGGTTCCCCTTATCGTTCTTGTTATCCCGCCGGCGTATCGCCTGCGGCAAGGGAGCGGCTGCATCAGACTACGAACTTGAATCGCCGGGCCTTGCTGCGGGTGCAGTCGGGCGTCATCAGCTAACTCCATTCATTGGCGAGTATAGACAGCGCCCGGGATTTGCAACCCGGGCACGTAAATGAGCTGAAACACCCGGCGCTTGCGTTCAAGTGCCCGAATGGAGAAGGATGCAGACGAGTGGTGGCGAATGGATATAACGCAGCTGCATCAAGGATGAAATAATTATGACAAATGCGTCTTAGCGTTTTTCGTAAGCCAGCTAAGTTATGTCTTCCCTATTTCATTGCCTTGTTTCCTGGAGTTTTCATGAACACCGCCGCATTGCGCGAGCAGATCCAAAAAGCCCAACAGCACGAAAAAGACACCGGCCTGCTGACCCGTCAGCTGGAAAGCAAGCTGCCTCACCTGCACCCGGCGATCCAGTTGCCGGAAGCCGACGCCCAAGGCGTGCTGACGCGTTTTGTTGCCGCCTACATCGATGAAGTACCGGACCTGCTGGATGCAGCCAATGAAGTCGCCAGGGAAGCGGGAATCGAATCGCAGATCAAACCGGTGCTGAAAATCGCCGAGCAGTATTTCCTCCAGCCGCCGGCGATCATGGCCGGGCACGTCGGCCTGGACAGCCTGCTCGACGAAGCCTATCTGGCACACCGTTTTGTCGAAGAGGTCAACGACCTGTACATCAAGCACTTCGGCCAGCCATTGATCCCCTTGGACATGACGGTCGCCAACCTGATTGCTCACCAATTGATCGGTGAGGAATTTGCCAACCAACTGGACGAAGTGGTGCATCACGCGATCGACGAGATGCTCAACGAAGAGAGTTTTGCTTTGGAGTCGGTCGAAGCCTATCGCGAGAAACTCAGTAGCCCGGACACTGGCGCGGCCTGGAAACGCTGGCCGTGCATGAGCCGCCGGTTGGGTGTGGGGCTTGAGCTGGATCAGCCTGCCGCGTAACCCTCATACACCATAGATGCAATGTGGGAGCGAGCCTGCTCGCGAATGCGGTCGATCATTCAACATCTCTGTTGGCTGATACACCGCTTTCGCGAGCAGGCTCGCTCCCACAGGGTTTGCGTTTTGAGGTCGACTTCTAACCCGCCGCACCAATCCCGGTATTGGTCCGCACCCGCCCCTCAAGCCGTCGCTTCAACCCGCGCGATTCGATCAACAGCTTCGACCCCTTCGCCGCATTCGCCCGGCCCCATTCCTCAAGCAACTCGAGACACGAATGGTCGATGTAGCTCAGGTTGTTCAGCGGCACATGCACCGTCGTGCCGTGGGGAATGCTGCCCAGCACCTGCGTCAGCGCCGGCACTTTGAGGAACGTCGCTGCACCAACCAGACGCAACTCCATTTCGCCGTCCTGCGGCAGGTCGATCAGGCTGATCTTCAGGCGCGAAGCCTTGAACGCCAGCTTCAACATGGTCAGGCCGAAACCGATCAGCACACCAGTGAGCAGATCAGTGAAGATGATCGCCAGCGCCGTCGCGGCATAGGTGAACATCGGCATGCGTCCATAACGACCCAGACCACGGAAGGCTTTCAGGTCGACCAGTTTGAAGCCGGTATACACCAGCACCCCCGCCAGACTCGCCACCGGAATGCTTTGCAGCACGCTCGACAGCAACAGCACGAATGCCAGCAGCCACAGGCCATGGAAAATCGTCGAGTAGCGTGTGGTCGCACCAGCCTGAACGTTGGCCGAACTGCGCACGATCACCCCGGTCATCGGCAGCGCGCCGACCAGACCGCAGAGCATGTTGCCGACACCTTGCGCCGACAGTTCACGATCGAAGTCCGAACGCACGCCGCTGTGCATGCGATCCACCGCCGCAGCGGATAGCAGGGTTTCGGCACTGGCGATAAACGCCACGGCGAACGCGGCAATCAGCAGTGTCGGGTCGGCCAGATTCATCAGGTCTGCCGGCTTGAGCCAATCGATCGCTTCGGCCAGGTTCGCCGGCACCTCGACGCGCTTGACCTGCAACGCCAGCATCAGGCTCGCCACCGTCGCCAGACCCACACCGAGCAATGCGCCGGGAATGAAGCGCAGCGAATGCGGGCGGAATTTTTCCCACAGCCACATCACCGCAATCGTCGACAAGCCGAGCAGACCCGCCTGCCAGCCGAACGACGGCAAGGCTTGCGCTACGGCCGCCGGGAACGCCGTGAGGTTGTCGAGCCCGGAAGGCTGCGGCTTGGCATCGAGCATCACATGGATTTGCGAGAGCACAATCAACACGCCAATGCCCGCGAGCATGCCGTAGACCACCGCTGGCGCCGTGACGCGAAACCAGCAGCCAAGCTTCAGGCGCCCGGCGACCAGTTGCAGAAATCCGGCGAGCAGCAGGATCGGCCCGAGCATCTCCACGCCATGCTGGCGCACCAGTTCGAAAACCAGCACCGCCAGACCCGCCGCCGGACCGCTGACCTGCAATGGCGAACCCGCCAGCCAACCGACCACCAGACCGCCGATGATGCCGGTGATCAGACCTTTGGCCGGCGGTAGCCCTGAGGCAATCGCGATACCCATGCACAGCGGCAGGGCGACCAGAAACACAACCACGGAAGCCAGCAGCTCCCGTGGCAACACAGCTTTCAATTGAGCCGCACGCATGGCGATTCTCCCGAAGTTTTCTTCAGGCGTGGCGAGGCCGGGCCGCTGAATCAGCGGCCGGCGTCATACCACACAGATTGTTGGGAAGATTTAGAAGCGCGCTTTGGGCGTCGCCACAGGAATCGGATGGCTGCCGTCGAGAGGCAGGAAACGACCCTGGTCCGCGTCGTAAGCTTTGATTTCGCTGGTTTCGATGTTGTAGACCCAGCCATGGATGAACAGATGACCGTTCGCCATGCGCGAGGCTACCGAAGGATGGGTACGCAAGTGCTGCAGTTGGGCGATGACGTTTTCCTCGGTGAGGATCGGCATGCTGTCTTTTTCGTCGGTGCAGTTGCAGTTGTCGTGCACCATGGTTTTCGCGACTTCAGCGTGGCGCAGCCAGGCTTTGACCGTCGGCATTTTTTCCAGGCTGTCGGGGTTGAGTACCGCGCGCATGGCGCCGCAATCGGAGTGGCCGCAAATGATGATGTGCTGCACGCCCAGCGCCAGTACCGCGTACTCGATAGCGGTGGAGACGCCGCCGTTCATCTGACCGTAGGGCGGCACCACATTGCCGACGTTACGGGTGACGAACAGATCGCCCGGCGAGCTCTGGGTAATCAGCTCGGGAACGATGCGCGAGTCGGCGCAGGTGATGAACATCGCCTTGGGCGCCTGGGCGGTGGCGAGCTTCTTGAACAGTTCTTCCTGCTGCGGAAAAACATCATGATGAAAGCGTAAAAAGCCATCAACGATCTGTCGCAGTGCTGCATCGGCGGATTGTGCTTCAGGGCTTTGCGCCGAGGCAGCCAACGACTGTTTATCCTTGTCACTCATGATTCATCCTCTTGTGCGGATTCAGGGAGTCTTCCCCGGTATTCCGGTATGAAGCCAGTGGCTGTTTAAACCATCCGGGTCATCCCGACCCGTCAGTCACTCGATGAACAAGGTAGCCGCCGAAACTTAACTGAAACTGAATGAAACGCTCTAGAACGTGTGTTCCAGGTCACAAAAAACGTGACTGGCGTGTTTCGGCGGAAGGATTCCAACCCGTCAACCCAAAGCCAATTGTCGCTAAATCAACGACATCTGGCGACCCGGCGGACAGAAGGCCGAGCAGTCGAGGTTATAGCCCTCGCGTTTGTTCAGGCCAAGTTTTTTGATGGCCTTGGCAAATCTTTGTGCGAGCAGGTCGGCAAACGGCCCCTCACCACGCATCCGCGCGCCGAATCGGCTGTCGTAGAGTTCACCGCCGCGACTCTGACGGATCAGACTCAGCACATGCGCGGCACGTTGCGGATAGTGCGCCTGCAACCACTCCTCGAACAGCGGCGCAACTTCCAGCGGCAGGCGCAACATCATGTACGCGGCGCTCTGCGCACCGGCAGCGTGAGCCTCGGTGAGCAGGCTTTCGATTTCGCTGTCGTTGATCATCGGAATCATTGGTGAACACAGCACGCCCACCGGAATGCCTGCTTCGCGCATCACCCGGATCGCACGCAGGCGTGCCTTGGGCGCTGCGGCGCGCGGTTCGAGGATGCGTTTGAGTTCATCATCCAGCGTGGTCAGGCTGA
>NZ_RAZO01000231.1:0-1029 GCF_004307535.1 Pseudomonas sp. Sample_9 | reverse complement strand
AACTCGGCATGGTCTGCATGATGTCGAGCAGCGGCATCAGCACCGAACGCAGGCGGTTGCTGCGCGCCGAGAGAATCCCCAGCGGAATGCCGATCAGCACCGAAATGATCGTCGCGACCATCATCAGCGCCAGAGTCTGCATGAGTTTGTCCCAGAGGCCGACCGCGCCCACCAGGAACAACAAGCCGACAATCACCGCGGTGGTGACGACTTTGCGCGTGGCGTGCCAGGCGATGACGCCGACGATCGCCAGCATCAGCCACCACGGCGCCGCACGCAGCAGACCTTCGAGACTGACGATGGCCCACAGCAGCGTATCGGAGATGTGGCGGAACACGTCGCCGTAATTGGTCACCAGCGAATCGACCCAACCGTTGACCCAGTCGGCGATGGAAAAGGTAAAGCTTTCGGGAAACATAAGGGACTCTCAATCAAGGGGTTGCGATCAAGCGTCCGGCTGCCGTGGCTGGCAGCCGGGTCAACCTGACCTACAAGGCCGCGTCGATTTTCTTGGCTGCGTCGTCGCTCACCCATGCGTGCCAGACTTCAGGATGTTCCTTGAGGAAGATTTTCGCCAGTTTTGCCGACTCGATGCGCTCCTTGGCCATGCGCCCGAGGTTCTGGTTGAGCAGGTCGATCGGCAGGTTGACCTTTTCCAGCACGGCGACCAGTTCCGGGGCTTCGTCGTGGAAGGTTTTCGACAGGCCGACCTTGATGCTGACGGTCTTGTCGACGCCGGGTTTCTCTTCCAGTTTGACTGCATCTATCTGGCCCATCAGCGGGGTCGGCGACCAGTAGTAGAAGAGGATCGGCTCACCACGCTTGTAGCTCGACAGCACCGCCGCATCCAGCGCAGGTCCGGTGCCCGGACGGAAGTTGGTGTAGCTGTTTTCCAGACCGTAGCTCTTGAGCATTTCGCTGTTGTCGAGCTCGCAGGTCCAGCCGGCCGGGCAGTTATAGAAGCGGCCCTTGGACGGCTCTTCGGCGTCCTTGAACACGGCGGAATACTTGCCCAGGTCAGCGATGTTT
>NZ_RAZO01000176.1:0-7530 GCF_004307535.1 Pseudomonas sp. Sample_9 | reverse complement strand
CCCTGTCACCCGTCGAAATCTCCTACACGCCTCATTGACCCTCCGAACCGTCCCGAGTTTACTGTATGTGCATACAGTAAATTCACTATCAGGTTCGTATCATGAGCGTCACCATCCTCGGCCCGTTGTCAGGCGCGGGCGAAAAGCTTGCGTTGTATTCGTTTCGGATTCCCGCCGGTTTTCCTTCGCCGGCGGCTGATCACATTGAAAAGCACATTTCGCTTGATGAGATCTTCGATATTCGTGCGCCGCACGTTTATCTGGCGAAGATCGAAGGCGAAAGCATGCAGGACGCCGGGATATTTTGCGGTGATCTGGTGATTGTTGATCGCAGCCTGAATGCCGAGCACGGCGATATCGTCATCGCCGGTCTCAACTCCGAACCTGTCTGCAAGCGCCTGCACATGCGCGACAACACCATCATCCTTCTTTCGGCCAACAGCAAATACCCGCCTCGCTATGTGATGGAAGGGGATGAGCTGGTGATCTGGGGCGTAGTGACTTACAGCGTGCGCGACCATGGCAAACCGTGAGCAGGTCTTCGCGCTGATCGATTGCAACAGCTTCTATGCCAGCTGTGAGCGAGTGTTCCGGCCCGATCTGGCGAAGACGCCGATTGTCGTGCTGAGCAATAACGATGGTTGCGTGATTGCGCGCAGCTACGATGCCAAACCTTTTGTGAAAATGGGCGCGCCGTACTTTCAGATTCGTGATGATCTGCGCCGCCACGGCATTCAGGTGTTCAGCAGTAATTACGCGTTGTACGGCGACATGAGCGAACGGGTGATGACGATCATCGAATCCATGGTGCCGGCGGTCGAGGTTTACAGCATTGATGAGGCGTTCGCCGATCTCAGCGGCATTCCTGGGGACCTGACAGGTTTTGGCCGAACCATTCGCTCTGCTGTTTATAAGCGCACCGGCATCCCGGTCGGCGTCGGCATCGCCCCCACGAAAACGCTGGCCAAGCTCGCCAACCACACCGCCAAACGCCTGCAAGCGCATACCGGCGGCGTGGTCGACATCTGCGATCCGTCCAAACGCGACTGGGTGTTGCGCAATACCGATGTCGGTGAAGTGTGGGGCGTCGGGCGGCGGATGAAAGCTCATCTGGAAAGCATGCAGATCAGAAGCGCAATGGACCTGGCGAAGGCCGATCCGTGGACGCTGCGGCGCAAGTTCAGCGTGGTGATCGAGAAGACCGCGCGCGAACTGGGTGGCACATCCTGTCTGGAGCTGTCGGAAACAGAACCGCCGAAGCAGGAAATCTGCAGCAGCCGCATGTTTGGCAATCGTTTGACTACCATCGAACCGATCAAGGAAGCCGTGGCGACTTATGTGCATCGAGCGGCGGAAAAGCTGCGTGCGCAGAATTCGCTGTGCAAGAAAATCCGCGTGAGTATCCGCACCGGCATGTTTAATCCCGAGGAGGCCAAGTACGCCAACGGCGCGCTGATCGAGCTGCCTTATCCGACCAATGATGTGCGATTGCTGAGCAAGGTCGCGAGCGAAGCGATCGATCGATTATTCCGGCCGGGGTTCAAGTACAGCAAGGCTGAGGTGCTGTTGATGGATCTGCGACAGCCCGGAGAATTTACCGAAGACCTGTTTGCACATACCCAACCTCAAGCGGCGGAGAGGGTGATGGGCGTGCTGGACCAGATCAATCAGCGCTGGGGGCATGGAACATTGCGAGCGGGGAGCGTGCCGGCGGATCCTGCCTGGGGCATGCGGCGGGAGATGATGAGTTCGAGTTTTACGACGAAGCTGGATCAATTGTGGGTCGTTAAATGTAATTGAAGCAACGGGTGCCAGGTCTGGTGCCGCGCTACAATCGCCGCCTTCACTTTTGCAGTAAAGGGACGACTTTCATGATCATTTCCACCACTCATTCCGTCGAGGGGAGGCAGATCACGGCATATCTGGACATTGTCAGCGCCGAGTCTGTGCAAGGGGTCAACGTGATCCGCGATATGTTCGCCGGCATGCGCGACTTCTTTGGCGGGCGGTCGCAGACGTTGGAGCGGGCTCTTAAAGAAGCACGCATTCAGGCCACCGACGAACTGAAGGATCGGGCGCGGGCATTGCAGGCTGACGCGGTGGTCGGCGTGGACTTCGAGATCAGCATGCCGGCAGGCAAGGGCGGCATGGTCGTGGTGTTCGTCACCGGAACTGCGGTCAAGCTGCGCTGATTATTGTGTTCAAGGCAAAGCCCACTCGCACAACGAGTGGGCTTTTTCGCGTCAATCAGCCTTGTGGCTTGAGCAACACAGCGCCTCTTGAGTCATAGGTCAGCGGTGTATCGATGGCAAGGAGGGGCGGTGTCCCGTCAGGCTGCGCCGATGGTGCGGGCTCGCTGGGATGGTAGACGACGCCCGGCTTGAGAAGCGGTTTGTCCGGGTATTTGATGGTGATTTCACCCGAGGCGATCTTTTCCTTGAGTTTTTCCGCACCGGCCTTGCCGGCAGCGATCTGCTCGTCCGTGAGTTTTACGACTGGCATGTTCGGGAATCCATTGATCTGCATGATCTCTCCTTGAGATTCATTGGTAGGAGTCAGGGCAGCGGCCGTCTGATGGAAATCTTTAGCGAATGATCGTTCACGACGCTTTTTTCCATTCGTCGGTGATCAGCCTTTCTGAACGGCAAGTCCAGTAGTGACCAGCTAGTCTCAAAAGCGCTGAGGGGCGATATTTTCCAGGCAAAACTGTTTTGTCGGTGTCGACCCGGTTGCGTAGGGGAGAGTCTATGTCAGGTCCATTTATCGAAGATGATGGCGCTGAGTTTTCATTCAACAACTGTGTGCGCTGCGGTCAGTCGGAGTATCAGTCGGGGTTTGGCGAGGATCCGGTCAGCATCGGCAAAATCAAATCCACAGCCCCCAAAGGGCCGAAAGCGAAATTCCTGCCCAAGGTCACGACAAGGACCAGAAAGTGATTTCATCCCGCACCCCGTCACTGAACGGGGTTTTTTATGTGCGCAAGAATAGGGGTTTGAAATCTCTGGCAGGCATTGACATTAATGTCGGTTTTTTTTCACAAACTTTTCACGTTGGCCAACGTAGTGTGAAGCCATCCGTTAGAAAGCAAGTCTCCAGCCCGTCTCCCCAGCGGGCTTTTTTTTGTCCGGCATAAAACCTTTTCCCTGATCGCGGTCCAATCGACGCTGTCGCCGGCGTCTGGACTTTCCTGCGTCGAGCGCATTAAATCCCGCTCCTTTTCGTCATCCCGTTTATTTGAGGTTTTCGTCATGCGTTTAACACTGCCTGCTCTGGTTCTTGGCCTTCTGTTTGCTCAAGGTGCGATGGCTGCCGGTGATGGCACGGCGGCGCTGGGGGGTGGCCTGGGTGGCGCGCTGGGTAACGTGGTCGGTCAGAAAATGGGCGGCAGCACCGGTGCCGTAATTGGCGCTGGCGTCGCGGGCGCAGCGGGCAGCGCAGTCGCCGCACGCAAGGGCAGCCGCACCAAAGCGGCGATCGGTGGCGGTGTCGGTGCAGCCGGTGGTTCGGTGATCGGCAACAGCCTGGGCGGCCGCAACGGCGCCACCATCGGTGCAGGTCTGGGCGGCGCGGCCGGCGGTGCCGTCGGCAGCAACCTGGGCAAAGGTCACAAGCGCCACTGAGGCTGATGGCCTGTCAGAAGAAGCCCGACTCGATGTCGGGCTTTTTCATGGCTGAACGTTTCCTGCAAAATCATCTCCAATCTGCATACGCCCCGCTTGGGCGGATTGTCCCGTTTCGGGAACTGCGAGGTTCATATGCGATTGTCATTATCTGCACTGTTTTTTGGCTTGGTCGTGGCGCAGGGCGCGATGGCGGCCGGAGATGGCACCGCTGCCGTAGGCGGTGGTCTCGGCGGTGCGCTGGGTAATGTGGTTGGCGGACAACTTGGCGGCAGCACGGGCGCAGCGGTCGGCGCAGGTGTTGGCGGCGCGGCCGGCAGTGCCGTCGGCGCGAACAAACGCAACCGCACCGAAGCCGCGATTGGCGGCGGTCTTGGCGCAGCAGGCGGCTCGGTCGTCGGCAACAGCCTCGGCGGCTCCACCGGCTCCGCCATTGGCGCAGGCCTTGGCGGCGCAGCAGGCGGCGCAGTAGGTAACAATCTTGGCGACGACGACGGCGGATCTCATTCCGGCGGCCACAAGCACAAGAACAAACACAAAAATAAACATCGCTGAACGATCAACGAAAACCCGGCCTGGCGCCGGGTTTTTCGTGTCTGGCCGTCAGGCGGAGGAACGATTGGCGATAGGGCTTTTCGAACGTCATACATCCCACACGCTCAAGAGGTGCGCCATGACTCCTGAAACCGAAGGCAAAGAAGAGAAGGGCCCTAATGGGGTGCCGTTTATCAATGATCCGGGGAATGAAGATCCGGGCTCGCTGATGGATGATGCGACGGTGCCGTTGAATGATGCGGATGAAGCGGATATGGAGTATGAGGAGGATGGGGATGAGCAGTGATGGGGTGTTGAGAATTTGATTTAGCGCTTAAGGGCCTGACTCAGCAGGCCCTACAGAAAATCTGTTCCTCAGAACGAGACGTCGATTCTTTGTGCTCTGATTTTTACAAACTGACCATTGAGGTGCGGAAAATCGAAGTGGATATCTTGATCCGCAAATTCGACGAACGACTTGAGCGTATCGCCTTCTAAGCGCCCGTAAATCTCGCATGAGAAACCATTATCAAGCATCTCGACACGTGTTTCGCTACCATCGCATTTTGAAATGTCTATTTCGTCCGGCAGTACCATTTCGAACTCGGCTGAGTAGGTCTCACCTACTTCGATGACTGACGGGCAGTGGCCTGCGAAACATCGATCTCTACAATATGCGCGGGATATTTCTTAGTCATCTGCGAGCCATGCTCTCGTTTTCAGAGGGTTTCCGGCGGGTCGATTAATTCATAGAGCTCATCGGAGGGCGATATTTTTTTGATTCTGCCTGAGTCTATATAAGACTTGAACTCACTCTCAAGAAAATTGATGTCAGTGTATTTTTTGTACTCTTCAGGCCTGTCGGCGGCGTACATATAAAGACGCCACACGTCAAAGCCGTCGATCCTGTTGTTTGGTCCGTAATCGAAATCTACTAACTCTGTGGGAAAATGGATAGCACAGCCTACGCCATGCAACTCATACTCCACGCCATCAATAATTTCTCCGCAACGTTCTATTTGGCCACTTCGCCAAAGCCTAAGAATGTTTCGTGTACCAAATTTTTTCTTCAGAAGCGTTGTTCCTTCTTCGACTTTACTGAGGAAGCCTTTGATCAAATCTTCGATACGTACCATATTGTTACTCATGTTCTTCTATGATCATCCAGTCGATGGTATCAAGTCTTTTTGGTTCGCATGTTTCATTCGCTCATGTCTAAAAAATAGTTTTCCCATATTTCTAATGACTTTTATGTTGCAAATTTTGGTGGTTTTCTCACAAGCAGGTCCGGAAGTCAGCATGATTTTAAGTGTTTCGGTCTATTCAGTTTCTTTTCAATTGGTCAATATATATAAGTTACTAATGAAGGAGATTTTCTTGATTTTTTTTAGATTTATGTATTCGGCAAATTCTTTTTCGATTGTTTCTTTGTCGCAATATTTTCTATATTTAGACGGCCGTTCACGAGCAAAGATGTATAAGCGCCAAATGTCAAATCCATTGATTTCACCATTAGGCCCATAGTCGAAATCTACAGTTCCCGTCGATAGATTGATGCGGCAGCCAATGCCGTGCAATTCATATTTAACGCCTCGAGTAACTCTCCCGCAACGCTTGATCGCCTTGGTATGCCAAAGCCTTCGAATGTCTCGAGTACCAAATTTTTTTTCAAATATCAGCGTGCTTGTCTCTACCATAGCAATAAAGTCATGTATCAGGGTATCCAAGGTTTGATCTTGCTCACTCATCCTTTCCTCCGATTTTGCAAAATACCTAGTCCAATGATTTGGCTGGCTGGCTGGCTGGCTGGCTGGCTGGCTGGCTGGATTGCATTTTTACTGTTTAAAAATTGCTGTGCGCTCTTTGGGGGGGGGTAATAGTTTTAGCCTTGGTGATATTGCTTTTAGTCTTGCAGGCGCTGCGCGTGGAGTGTTGGTGATGTTTAGATAGGTGACTCTGTGAAATAGACGCTAGGTTCTCTTAATCTCAACGATGACGTAATGAATTTTATCTCTGAGGTCTCTGATGCAATGCAAACCAAGTGCCCGCTCTCAAGAGTTTGAATAGAGAATTGAAATATTTCCCGCGCGGGAAGATTGGATGTCGTCAAGCTTGTAACTTCACTGCACGTTATCCCTATGCGACAAGCATTATATTCTATTGATTTCCACTTATTCGGAGGTGTGTCTGGAATTTCTCTGATATCAAACGCCAGAGTCAGTGTTGAAAGATTATTGTCTATGTTTAGAGTGAATAGCTTGATCTCTCCGATAGGTATATTTTGGCTGAAGACCATGTTGAAGAATTTGCTGTTATGTATCTCATTCCAGTACTTCATGTATGTCTTTTACCCTGTCGATCTATTTCCGGAAACGCCGTCACGCAGTGTGGGTAATGCTCGGTATGCGTCTTTCTAAAAAAATTAAATGGGCGCCATTTGTCCATTGTGTCGTCAAGAAATATGTCTTTCTGCCCCTAATTCCCTATCCACTGTAAGAAAAACTCTCTCTGTAGTTCTGGCGAGTTTGTTAGGTTTTCATCTTCGTAGTCAAATATCGACACTACATCTTTCAGTGATGGTTCTGCTCCATTTGTCAATTCATAAGCTTTTAATCCAAGAGACATTTGTGATGATAAGCTCGAGGGGTGAACATTTAACTTTGATCCTTTACAAAAGAAAGTTACCAGAGGGTTGTCCTTGCGGATCAAACCGAAACAGTGATAAAAATTTTTGCCGGTGTATGTTTTTGGTGATAATTCGTCCAAATTCAGAGTGATGCTTATTTTCTCGCTGTCGCAAATCAGAGTTACATCTTTGATTGCATATTCTTTTTCTACGGTAATTTTGAATTCTGAGATCATTTGTCAATTCTCCGATATGGGTTAGGAATGGAGTATCCAAAATCGCGTCCGTCATCAATAATTATAGTGGCGCCGAGAATATCTTCGTTTTTTATGGCTTTTGGAACGGCGAACTCCTGCTCTCGGGAGAATTTGTATTTGTTTCCTAATTCTTGCTTCAAGTCATAGCCCTCAACCCTCTTCAAGGTATAAAGAAATCCGGTTTTTGTAAAAAAACTGGTAGCAAACTCTTTTCCTACATCTCTGGAGGGGGACGTACTGATAAAGCCGCTTGGAGGGAAATCGCTATCAATGGAGTGTAGGAACAAATCCTCGCTGTCTCCCTTACTTTTGAATCCGTTCACGAAAACATCGGATGGGTCTCTCGAGTCTCCTCGGTACAGATATTCCTGCTTTCTCTTAGGGACGGGTGCATCAGGCTCCCCCACATCAACCTTAACCCCATCACTCGCCCCCGGCACCTCACACCCAGGCTTATTCGGCGGCGGGCAATTGGACGTCAACCCCAACGGAT
>NZ_RAZO01000273.1:0-1030 GCF_004307535.1 Pseudomonas sp. Sample_9 | reverse complement strand
CGGCCTGATCCTTGTCAATCACCGCCGGGTTGCCGAGCCCTTCGGGCAGACTGATTAGCAGCCCCGGATGATCACCGGTACCAGGGACATCATTGCCGCCGGGCAACGTGTCGTTGTAGAGCGCCCACGCTTCGATGGATTTGCTGTCATTGCCGGCGACGTTTTCCAGAATGTATTGGATTTTGTTGATGACGCCGTCGTGAAGTGCCCTCTGGAACACGGTAAAGGTCATTCGCTCGTTGATGACTGGTTGTGGAACGCCACTTTGCTCACCGTTGACGAAGAGTCTGATACTTGCATATTGATCAACATCCGCAGGCGGATCGACCACCACCTGTACACCAGCGGCGTTGATTTCATCGCGCGTGAGGTCCGTGAATACCTTCAACGGCAAGCCATAGGCGACTGTCGGTGGCTCTGCCGGCGGGTCAGTGATCACGTTCTTGGTGGCAACAGGAATTATCACCGGATACAGCGTCATGACCGTGTTGTCGGGTTGCGTCTTTTCCATGGCACACCTTCCTGATGAGACGGCCAGAGAGGGCTGGCCGGGATGGAGACATCAGATACCGGGCGGGGGAAGTTGGCTACTGTCAGATCTGACAGTGGAGGGTGCTTTTGCGACGAATGGTAGGTCGCTGCGGATGCAATGCCCTGTGGGAGTGAACCTGCCCGCGAATGCGGTTTTTCAGTCGACATCTCAGTGACTGATACTCAGCCTTCGCGAGCAAGCTCGCTCTCACAGCATCTTCAAACGTCGCAGAATTTGTGTCCCACCAAGACCAATTGTGGGAGCGAGCCTGCTCGCGAAGGGGCCGGCAGCGGCCACAGCATAGTTCAGCCGGCCCGCATTACCCCGGCATCTCCAGATTATCCAGCACCCGATTCACCGCCAATTCCCCGAGCATGATCAACTGCGCAATCCCCATCAGCGTCCGGCGCTGGGATGGCTTGACCAGTCCGGCGAATTCCTGAGCGATGGTTTTGGCGGAGGCGAGGGTTTCGCAGGCGTTGGCCAGCAGGTCTTCGT
>NZ_RAZO01000126.1:0-1031 GCF_004307535.1 Pseudomonas sp. Sample_9 | reverse complement strand
CCTTGACGTTTTTTGTCTTCCATCGAGCCTGCGCCATCGTGGTCGATGACCCGGCCCTGGCGCTCGGAAGTTCGCGTCAGGAGCATTTCCTGAATGATGTCCGTCAGGCTTTCGGCCTCGGACTCCACCGCGCCCGTCAACGGGTAGCAGCCAAGGGTGCGGAACCGCACTTTCTTTTTCACGATGCGCGCTTTGTCTTCATCGGACAGGTGCTCGAGGATGCGCTCGTCGTCGATCATGATCAGCGTGCCGTTCTTCTCGATCACTTCGCGTTCGGCGGCGAAGTACAGGGGCACAATCGGGATGCCTTCGAGGTAGATGTACTGCCAGATGTCCAGTTCGGTCCAGTTCGACAACGGGAACACACGAATGGATTCGCCCTTGTTGACCTTGCCGTTGTAGACGTTCCACAGCTCCGGACGCTGGTTTTTCGGGTCCCAGCGGTGCTTGCTGTCGCGGAACGAGTACACGCGCTCTTTGGCGCGGGATTTCTCTTCATCGCGACGGGCGCCGCCGAACGCTGCGTCGAAACCATGCTTGTCGAGTGCCTGTTTCAGGCCTTCGGTTTTCATGATGTCGGTGTGTTTGGCACTGCCGTGGGTGAACGGGTTGATGTTCTGCGCCACGCCATCGGGGTTGATGTGGGTGATCAGGTCCAGGCCCAAGTCTTCGACCATCTTGTCGCGGAACTTGTACATTTCCTGGAATTTCCACCGGGTGTCGACGTGCATCACCGGAAACGGCAGTTTGCCCGGGAAGAACGCCTTGCGTGCCAGGTGCAGCATCACGGCGGAGTCTTTACCGATGGAGTACAGCATCACCGGGTTATCGAACTCGGCGGCCACCTCGCGGATGATGTGGATGCTTTCCGCCTCCAGCTGTTTCAGATGCGTCAGTTTGTCGACCATGGCTACTCACGAAAGCTTTCTTATGAACGGCCAGCGGGCCGTGTTCGAGCGAGGAATCCTAGCACAGCGACCTCTTCTAATCAGGACGCCAACTAGATCGAAAGGGTATATGAATATGCCCAC
>NZ_RAZO01000287.1:0-7605 GCF_004307535.1 Pseudomonas sp. Sample_9 | reverse complement strand
CGGTTGGCCACCGCGTACATGGCGTAGTCCGTACCGCTCGCAGCACGGATTTCCACCAGCATGGCGCGCCAGCGTTCGATCATGCTTTCGTGCTGGGCCATCCACAGCGCCAGGCGTGCTTCCACGTCCTGGGAACCGTCGCCCTGTTGCAGGACGGAGATGGTGATCGCCCGTTGCTGCCAGTCGACGTCATCACGGAACGCTTCACGGGCCAGGGCTTGCCAGTTGTTTTCCACCGGCAGCGCGCTGATCTGTTGCAGGTACCAGGTGATGTCCAGCGCAGAGCCGACGGCGAAGTAAGCCTTGGCCACTTCGGCCGGGTCCTGCCCGGTGACGTCGGCGGCTTCGATGATCGGCAGCAGCGTGTACAGGTGCGAAGTGCCCGCAACCATACGCGCCAGCAATTCCGGCACACCGGCTTCGACGTACGCCTGATAGCGCGACTGCCAGTTCTCGCGGATTTCGCCGCTGAGCAGTTCGTCGAGTTTCAGGCCCAGCTCTTTCAGGTGCGGACCGAAATGCGCGACGTCACGAGCAGCGTTCTGCTCGTTGCGGCGGGCACGCAGGAACCAGCGCGTGGCGCGACGGCCCAGACGCATCAGCTCGTCCATCAGCTCCAGCTGCACGTCAGCCGAAACCTGATAGTCCAGCGCTTCGATCTGACGGAACCAGTGCGGGAGGTGGAAGATGTCGCGCACGATCACGTAGGCGCCCGCCACGTTCGCCGGGCTCATGCCGGTCGACTCTTTGAGTCGCTGCACGAAGGTGATGCCCATGTGGTTGACCAGATCGTTGGCGATCTGGGTGCTGACGATCTCGCGCTTCAGACGGTGACGACGCATGGCTTCGGAGAACTTGCTGACCAGGGTCGGCGGGAACGCCGTTTCCATGTCGCGGGTCAGGTAATCGTCGTCCGGCACCAGCGAGCCCAGCAGCTGCTCTTTCAGGTCGATCTTGCTGTAGGAGATCAGCACCGACAGCTCAGGACGGGTCAGGCCGTGGCCCTCAGCGACGCGCTCGGTCAGTTGCTCTTCGGTCGGCAGGAACTCGATGGCGCGGTCCAGCTTGCCCCGGCCTTCCAGATCGCTCATCAGACGCTTGTACTCAGCGATGCGTGCGTAGGCACGGCGCGCCGCCAGGGACAGGGCCTGAGTCTGCTTGTAGTTGTTGCCCAGCACCAGATTGCCGACTTCGTCGGTCATGCTCGCCAGCAACTGGTTGCGTTGCTTGTCGGTCATGTCTCCGGCCTGAACCACTTCGTTCAGCAGGATCTTGATGTTCACTTCGTGGTCGGAGCAGTCCACGCCACCGGCGTTGTCGATGAAGTCGGTGTTGGAACCGCCGCCGTTCAAGCCGAATTCCACACGACCCAGTTGGGTCATGCCGAGGTTGCCGCCCTCGCCCACGACTTTGCAGCGCAGCTCGTTACCGTTGACGCGCAGTGCATCATTGGCCTTGTCGCCGACATCGGCGTGGCTTTCGGTGCTGGCCTTGACGTAGGTGCCGATACCGCCGTTCCACAACAGATCCACCGGCGCCTTGAGCAAGGCATTGAGCAGTTCGGTCGGGGTCAGCTTGTCAGCCTGGATGTCGAAGCGTTCTTTCATCTGCGGCGAGATCGCGATGCTCTTCGCGCTGCGCGAGAAGATACCGCCACCTTCGGACATGATGCTGGTGTCGTAGTCGGTCCAGGCCGAACGCGGCAGATCGAACAGACGCTGACGCTCGACGAAACTGGTCGCCGGGTTCGGGTTAGGGTCGATGAAGATGTGCATGTGGTTGAACGCAGCGACCAGTTGCAGCTTGTCGGACATCAACAGGCCGTTACCGAACACGTCGCCGGCCATGTCGCCGACGCCAACCACGGTGATGCTGTCTTCCTGAACATTGATGCCGCGCTCGCGGAAGTGGCGCTGTACGCCGACCCACGCGCCCTTGGCGGTGATGCCCATTTTCTTGTGGTCGTAACCGGCCGAACCACCGGACGCAAACGCGTCACCCAGCCAGAAGCCGTAGTCGATGGCGATGCCGTTGGCGATGTCGGAGAAGGTTGCAGTGCCCTTGTCCGCCGCGACTACCAGGTACGGGTCATCGTCGTCATGACGCACGACATTGACCGGCGGCACCAGCGCGCCGTCCTTCAGGTTGTCGGTGATGTCCAACAGGCCGGAAATGAAGATGCGGTAGCAGGCGATGCCCTCGGCCGCGATCTCGTCACGGCTGCCGCCCAGTGGCAGGCGACGCGGCAGGAAGCCGCCCTTCGCGCCCACTGGCACGATGACCGAGTTCTTCACTTGCTGGGCTTTTACCAAACCGAGCACTTCGGTACGGAAGTCTTCTTCACGGTCGGACCAGCGCAGACCACCACGAGCGACGTTGCCGAAGCGCAGGTGCACGCCTTCGACGCGTGGCGAGTAGACGAAGATTTCAAACTTCGGCACTGGCTTCGGCAGCTCAGGGATCGCATGCGGGTTGAACTTGAAGCTGAAGTACGACTTGTTCTGACCGTTGGCGTCAGTCTGATAGAAGTTGGTGCGCAGGGTGGCTTTGATCAGGTCGAGGTAACGACGCAGGATGCGGTCTTCGTTGAGCACCTGAACATCGTCCAGTGCGGTCAGAATCGCTTGTTCCAGACGCAGTTGCTTGTCTTCCAGATCATCTTCGCTGAGTTTGCGCGCCAGATAGAAACGGGTCTTGAACAACCGGGTCAGCTCGCGAGCGATGTCGGTGTGGTTGTTCAGGGTGCTGGCGATGTAACCCAGGTCGAAGCCCAGACGAATCTGCTTCAGGTAACGGGCGTAGGCACGCAGCAGCGCCACGTCGCGCCATGGCAGACCAGCGGTCAGCACCAGACGGTTGAACGCATCGTTTTCGGCATCGCCACGCACGATGTGCACGAACGCGTCCTGCAGGGTGTCGTTGAGTTGCTGGATGTCGAGGTCCAGACCTTCTGCGGCGGTGAAGGCGAAATCGTGAATCCAGAATTCGCGGCCGTTGGTGTGACGCAGGCGATACGGGAATTCACCCAGTACGCGCAGGCCGAGGTTTTCCAGAATCGGCAGGACGTCGGACAGCGCCAGCGGCGTGTCGGCGTGATACAGCTTGCAATGCAGCTCGCGTTGGCCGGAGACCTGACCGAGCGGCTGATAGAAGCTCATCACCAGCGGATTTTTTTCGTTGAGGCTCAGCAGGTGCTGCATGTCGACCACGGCCGAATGCGCGGCGAAACGCTCGCGGTAACCGGCCGGGAAGCCTTTCGGGAAGTCGGCCAGCACGTTGGTGCCGTGGGCTTCGCCGAAGCTTTCGACGGTCAGTGCGGCGTAGTCGTCCTGCCAGCTGCGGCAGGCCTGGACCACTTCTTTTTCCAGCAGTACCGGGTCGATGTCGAGGCGGTTCTTCGGATCGACGCGCAGGATCAGTTGCACGCGGGCCAGCACGGATTCCGAGAAGAACGTCCAGAACTCGCAGTCGGAAGCCTTCAGGCGCTCCATCAGCACTTGCTGGATCTTCTGGCGGACTTCGGTGGAATAGATGTCGCGCGGCACGTAGGCCAGGCAGTAGCAGAAGCGACCGTACGGGTCTTTGCGCAGGAACACGCGGATCTTGTTGCGCTCCTGGATCTGCACGATCGACATCACGGTGGTGAACAGTTCGTCGACCGGGGTCTGGAACAGGTCGTCACGCGGCAGCACTTCGAGGACCTGCGCCAGTTCCTTGCCCAGGTGAGCCTTGGACTGGAAGCCCGAGCGGCGCTCGATTTCTTCGACCTTGCGGCGGATGAACGGGATGACCCGCACGCTCTCGCCGTACACCGATGAGGTGTACAGGCCCATGAAGCGGTGTTCCTTGATGACTTTGCCGTCGGCGTCGATTTCGCGGATCGACACGTAATCCGGGTAAGCCGGACGGTGTACGCGGCTCGGGTGCGCAGCCTTGGCGAACGACAGCAGGGTCGGTTCGCGCAGGTAGGACACGGCGTAGTCTTCGATGCGCAGGTCTTCGTAGGTCAGGCCGGTGCGCAGCAGTTTGGTCAGGCCGAGGAAGGAGCTCTGGTCGTACTCGATGTGGCCGCCATCGGCCTGATCGGTGACCACGAACTCTTCGTAGCCGAGGAAGGTGAAGTGGTTGCCCACCAGCCATTCCAGGAAGCTCTTGATTTCGTTCTTTTCGTCGGCATCGACCGGATAGGCGCTGTTGTCGAGCTGGGTGAGGATGTCCTGCACCTTGGCTTTCATCGGCTCGAAGTCAGCGACGGCGACGCGCACTTCACCGAGCACCTGCTCAAGCTCTTTGCTCAGTACGTTCAGCTCGGCCGCGTTGGCGCAACGGTCGATTTCCAGGTACATCAGCGATTCGTGCAGCACGCCTTCGCCGGTGCTGCCCTTTGGCAGGACTTCCAGCAATTCGCCCTTGCTGCCACGACGGACGCTGAGCACGGTGGTCTGCAGGGTGTGAATGCTGTAGCCGCGACGGTTCAGCTCGGTACGTACCGAGTCGACCAGAAATGGCAGGTCGTGGTGCAGCACTTCGACCGCGGTGTGGGTCGACTGCCAGCCGTGGCGTTCGTAATCGGGGTTGTAGACACGCACTTGCGGTTGCGCGTGATCGAAGCGCTCAAGCAGGCGCCACGCAGAGAGAGTACAGCCAGCGAGGTCGGAGAGGCGACGTTGAGTCAGCTCGTCCAGGGAAATGATGCCGAAGAATTGTTCAGCGAACAGCGCCACTTGTGGCAGTGCCTGTTCACTGATGTGCTGCGCCAGTGCCGCTTGCAGTTGGTGCTGGAAGTCGGCTTTGCTGGCTGCGGTGAAGAACGCCATCTGTGGTACTCCGCTTAAGCTTGTTATTGATGGAAAGCGTCGCGTGCAACAGCCCTTTCGGGCCTCGTGTCGCCCTGTTCCTGATTCTCGGGCAGAGGAAACAGGGAGACAGGTGGGTGAAGCTGGACGGGACACTCAGGTCACATTCACCTTCCATGAATGAGCATCTGCAAAAGCGACTGCCAGCGCTGCCGGCAATGCCTTTACGGGTGCTCATCCGTTGCGCAGCTTAATGGGTGCGACAATGTGTCTGCTTGCGGTGCTGCGACATATTCGGTCATTGGCACGTAAATGCAGGGTTTGGCCTGCATCAACACTAGCAGGCGTGCGCCGAAATGCAGGTTCGAAACCCCGGTTTCACGGGACTTTCGTGCCAGGTCGGTCGCCGAGAACGTTACATATCCGGAAACGAAAACGCCCAAGGCCCTGTTATCGACCCTGAGCGTGGCATCCGGTTCAGCGCTGGCGGTTGACGCGGATCAGTCCGGCAGTTCCTCAAAGGCTCTGAATTTGCTCACCGTGGCGCAGTCGTAGCACATCGTCTGCAGGATCTGCTTGTCCATGCTGGCGTCGATGTTGCTCGAATCGCATTCGCGGCAGAACAGGCGCAGATGGCTGAGCAAGTCGCTGTCGAACGCCACGGCGGAAAAGAATTGCGGGACCAGTTCGTCACGCCAGTACATGCCCGGCGATTTGGAAAATCCGGCGCCGCTGTCCTTGAGCACCACGTCGTAGAGCAAGCGCTGCAAGGCCGTTTGCGGTACTCGCGCATCGCGATGGGCGTTCTTGCGCCAGTTGCGCGCGAGCGCGTCCTGCGCCGTGCCCAGCATGTTGCGCGGAATGGTGTTGGAGGCGTGACTGCGCCCCTTGGAATTGCCGGTGGCATAGAAATGCGCGGCGTTTCTCACGGCCAGCCGGGCGAAGTAATACAGCTGACTGACCGAGAAGTCCTGCAGCAACTGCCCGACCACCTCCTCGGCACGGGCCTCGGCCGTGAAGGCAAAATCCACTTCAGCGGCCAGCACACGGATGTATTGAATGGACGCTTCGCGAGCGAGACTGAAGACCAGCGAATAGATTTCGCTCTTCCAGGCGGCTTTTACGCTGCCAGACAACTCCTGATACAGCACCCGGTACAAATTCTCGCGGGTACTGCGCGCCACGCCGTCGAACGTGACGCTGGGCAGCCAGCGCACCGCGCTGTACTCGCGGATATTGCAGCCCTCGCTGCGATCGAAGGCGTTGATGTCGGAATCGGTGGAAACTGCCAGCACTCCGGCTTCGTGCAGGCTTTTGAGCAACTCTTCACGGGCCTCGAACGTCAGGGCGAGCAGTTCTTCTCTGGATGGCGCATTCAACGGCGCAATCCATTCAACGGTCGCGCCGTAACCATCATCCAGCAAGGCGAGCAACGTCAGCTTCTGCACAAACCCCAGATTGGCGTAAGGCACTGCGGGGCATCGCGCGCCATATCGAGCTTCCAATTCCAGGCGATCACGCGCGGCCCGGGCGGCAAGCTGCTGATGGCGTAACTTGAAACACTCTGTGCAGCTGCAAGTCGTGTGGCGGGTATTGGTGCCGGGAAGGCTTTGCTGGTGCTCACAGCGTACGCATTTGAAGGTACTGCGCAGCGAAAGCGGAGTACCTCTGGCGTGTCGGCGCACCCACATCGGCAGTCTGCAGTAAGGACAGCTGAGGTCGGCACTGATAACCGGGGGCAGAACCTTGAGCAGACTGCGCACCGTTGCAGGGATCTGAAATTCCGCCATCAGCGCGGCAGTTTTTTCGCCTTCGAGATAGCGCTTGTAGATTTCCTCGATCTGCTCATCGGACAGGTGGCGAATTTCTTCGGCGCGTTCGAAATATTGAGTCATGGCAAAGGTCCTTTTTTGGGGTTTTGGTAACGCACTCCGTTGCGCAAGAGCGGCGAAACTAACGGCAAAAAGGTGGCTATCACAAGGGAAAAATCGCAATTTCGGGACGATTTTGCGCATTCGGTAATTGCCTTACGCTGGCGTCGGATTTCCCCTTCTCGCTGCTCGGAGATGGGCGACGGAAATGTCCTGCTTTGCGACTTTTTGCCGATGCAGGCAGCGCAAATCGGTCGAGACTGGCAAAATCGCGCCTTCGAACAGACTCACCGCCGCCACTGCGCAGGATTTTCCCCATGCAAATGACCACCGCCCTACTGATCGTCAACCCGTGCGACGACGAAGAAGACAACATGGCCATGCTCTGCTGCCACAGCGACAAGGGCGAGATGTTCCTGATGAGCCGTTATCCGGATGAGGATGAGCTGGAGATCACCCTGGATGGCGAGCCGTCGACGCTTGACGGGGTAAAGGTCACGCTGACTTCGAACCTGCTGAAGATCGAGATCGCTGCGGCGGATGCCGATGCGTTGAATGGCGATGATGTGCTGGAGATCAGCTTCAACCCGGATATGGTGGATATGGATGAGGTTGTCGAGACTTTGAAGAATATTCTCGATGGGACCGGGACCTTTATCAGCGAGGTTTGATGTTGACCGGGCTGGCCCTTTCGCGAGCAGGCTCGCTCCCACATTGGAATGCGTACATCAGACCCTGTGGGAGCGAGCCTGCTCGCGAAGAGGCCGGAACTGCCATCCGATAAATTTCCTGCTGACGGAAGATCAAAAGATCGCAGCCTTCGGCAGCTCCTACAGGGGATCGCATTCAAGCCGGGAAGCTGCCAAAAGCCGCGATCTTTTGCTGTTTTGCACAAAATGCCGTTAGTCGCCGCCCCCCACGATGGATTAAAGTAACGC
>NZ_RAZO01000139.1:0-7629 GCF_004307535.1 Pseudomonas sp. Sample_9 | reverse complement strand
AAAATCAAGTTGAATCCGGGCGCGGCGATTTTTCCGTAAGGCGTTTTCCCTCTACGTCGTAGCCATACTCTGGTTTTACTTCGGCTGACCTCACCCCCACGACATTCCAATCCAACCCGTCTACTGTTCAGCAAACCCTCGCGCCCATCGGACGTTACATGCTCAAAGGACTGACCCATCTCCTGCGCCCCAACGGCTATTTCACCCCCATGGCCTGGGTCCTCGCGGCTCTGTTGTTCATCAACCGCCTCAGCGCCATGGTCAAGCTGTTCATGGCGCTGTACCTGCGTCAGGAATTGGGGCTGGCGATTGAAACCGTGGGCTGGTTGCTTTCGGCCTATGGCGCTGGGTTGCTGGTCGGTTCGATGCTCGGTGGCTGGCTCAGTGATCACGTGCGCACGGCGCGGCTGACGGCGGTGCTGTTTTTCGTTTCGGTGTGGGTGCTGATGCTGTTGGGGCTGGTGACGCAGGTGCCGTGGCTGGCCGCTTTGTTGTTGCTCAGCGGTGTCATCGATGGGGCGATTCGGACGTTGCATCAGCGGCTGATCATGGAGTATTGCGAAGTCGCGCAACGTTCCCGTGCGCAGGCCCTGAGTCGGGTGGCGCGTAATCTGGGCATGGCCGCTGCCGGGGTGGCGGGCGGAGTGTTGGCGCAGGCGGATTTTCGTTGGGTGTTCTTTGTCAGTGCGGCGATGACGATGCTGGCGTTGCTCTGGTTCGTGCGCACGACGTGGCGGCGGTCGGTGCTGGTGGTTGAAGACGAATCGACCGATGGCTCAAGCCTGCCGTATCGCGACAAGCCGTTCCTCTGGCTGCTGGCGGCGACGGCCGTATTGGGCATCGCGTTCGACACCGTGTACAGCACGCTGGGCAATTATCTGCGTGATTACTACCACCTGAGCACCGAAGCGATCGGCTGGCAGTTCGGGCTCAATGCGCTGTTGGTGATCGCGTTGCAGATTCCGCTGTCGCATTCGGTCGAGCGTTGGGGCTCGCGTTGGCAAATGCTCGCGGGCAGCTTGTTGCTGGCCTGTGGGCTGGGCATGTTGCCGTTCGGTTCAGGACTGGCTTTTGTCTGTCTGTCGACGCTGATCTGGACGCTGGGCGAGGCCTTGTTCATGCCGCCGTTGAATGTACTGGCGATGCAGTTTGCGCAGAGCGGCAAGAGCGGTCAGTACTTCGGGCTGTTCTTCATGAGCTGGAGCGCCAGTGCGTTGTTGTCGCCGGTGCTCAGTGCGCAGCTCTACGGCCAGTTTGGCGGGCACAGTGTCTGGCTGATGAGTGCGCTGCTGGTGTTGATCTCCATTCCACTGACCTGGCAGGCCACGCGCAGCGCTTAGCTGATTCGGTTATCGGGGTTATTCGAAAGCAATCTGGTGGTCGATGGCATTTCTGCCTGTGCGGTCGCGTCCTAAGTGGTGAGCCGGTCGGATCGCAACTAGATTTCACATCGAGCCAGTCCGGCAAGCATGTCTTAGCGCAACAGGATGGAGTCGGCCATGAAAAGCAGATTGCTACGGATTTTGATGTTGTTGAAAGTGATGGTGATGCTATCCCTCGGCACCGCAACGGCATGGGCCGAGTGCGAGGATCACGAATCTCAGGCGTTCAACGGCCAGGTCGGGCATAACGGCCTTATGCTGGCCAAGTCCGAGTCGGAACCGGGGGATATGAATCAGGGCGGCAGCGCCGATGATGACGACTCGACCACTGATGAGCCGGACACCGATGACCCGGATGACGAAGGCGATAGCCAGACATAGATCGCCGGCCAAACAAAAACCCCTTCGGCCTCGACTGATGCGCAATCGAGGTGGAGGGGGTTTTGTTATCGCATGAATTCTTGAATCAACACGAACTCCCTGTGGGAGCGAGCCTGCTCGCGAAAGCGTCATTTCAGTCGACAATGTTGGTGACTGTTACACCGCATTCGCGAGCAGGCTCGCTCCCACATGGATATTCCGTGGCCTTACGCCGCGCCGTCGAGAAACTGCTCGGCGTAGTGGCAGGCCACTTGCCGGTTATCCAGTTCACGCAACAGCGGCTCTTCCGTGCTGCAACGCTCGGTCGCATACGGGCAGCGTTTGTGGAAAGCACAGCCTGAAGGCGGGTTCAGCGGGTTGGGCAGTTCGCCGACGATCTTGATTTTCGGCTTGTTCGGGTCCGGATGAATGGTCGGGGTCGCCGACAGCAGGGCCTGGGTGTACGGATGCAGCGGGCGTTCGTAGATGTCGTTCTTCGGACCCAGTTCCACCGGGCGGCCGAGGTACATCACCATCACGTCATCGGCCACGTGCTGCACCACCGCGAGGTTGTGCGAGATGAACACGTAGGCTGTGTTGAACTCCTGCTGCAAATCCATGAACAGGTTGAGCACCTGGGCCTGAATCGACACGTCCAGCGCCGAAGTCGGTTCGTCCGCGACCAGCACTTTCGGTTGCAGCATCATTGCCCGCGCCAGAGCGATACGCTGGCGCTGACCGCCAGAGAACATGTGCGGATAGCGCTGGTAGTGCTCGGGGCGCAAGCCGACCTGCTTCATCATCGCCTGGACTTTCTCGCGACGTTCGGCGGCTGACAGCTTGGTGTTGATCAACAGCGGCTCGGCCAGTTGATCACCGATTTTCTGCCGTGGGTTCAACGACGCATACGGGCTCTGAAACACCATCTGCACGTCTTTGCGCAGTTGCTTGCGCTCGGCCTTGTCGGCGCCGGCAACTTCCTGACCGGCGATCTGCAGCGAGCCCGATGACGGCTCCTCAATCAGCGTCAGGGCGCGGGCGAGAGTGGATTTGCCGCAGCCCGACTCCCCCACTACGGCGAGGGTCTTGCCGGCTTCCAGTTCGAACGACACGCCGTTGAGCGCGCGCACGGTGGCGTGGCCCTTGAACAGGCCACGGGAGACTTCGTAGTGACGGGTCAGGTCGCGGGCGGTAAGTACGACGGCCATTACGCCACCTCCTGGTTCAGCGGGTAGAAGCAGCGGGCGAGGCTGTTGGCTTTCGGATCAAGGCCCGGGCGCTGGGTGCGGCAGTTGTCCTGCACGTACGGGCAGCGCGGCGACAGCAGGCAACCCTGCGGACGGTCGTAGCGGCCCGGAACGATGCCCGGCAGGGTCGACAGGCGTGAGGCGCCGAGGCTGTGCTCGGGAATCGCCTTGAGCAGCGCTTCGCTGTACGGGTGCGCCGGGATGTCGAACAGTTGCGGCACCTGACCGACTTCAACGGCCTGGCCGGCGTACATCACGCAGACGCGCTGGGCCGTTTCCGCCACGACCGCGAGGTCGTGAGTGATCAGCACCAGGCCCATGTTCTGCTCTTTCTGCAACGCCAGCAGCAGATCCATGATCTGCGCCTGAATCGTCACGTCCAGCGCGGTGGTCGGTTCGTCGGCGATCAACAGTTTCGGCTCGCCGGCAATCGCCATGGCGATCGCAACACGCTGGCTCATACCGCCAGACAGTTGATGCGGATAGGCGTCCATGCGGCTGGCGGCGCCCGGGATTTCGACTTTTTCCAGCAGTTCGATGGCACGCTTGCGCGCTTGCTTGCCGGACATTTTCAGGTGCAGGCGCAGCACTTCCTCGATCTGGAAACCGACGGTGTAGCTCGGGTTCAGCGCGGTCATCGGGTCCTGGAAGACCATCGACAGGTCTTTGCCGACGATCTGCCGACGCTGACGATTGCTCAGCTTGAGCATGTCCTTGCCGTCGAAGCTGAGCGAGTCGGCGGTGACGATGCCGGGATGCTCGATCAGGCCCATCAGCGCCATCATGGTCACGGATTTACCCGAACCCGACTCGCCAACGATGGCCAATACTTCGCCTTTGTCGACTTTCAGGTCGAGGCCGTCGACCACCGGGGTCGCGGTCTTGTCGCCGAAGCGGACGTTGAGATTCTTGATTTCTAGCAGTGACATTTGAATCTCCTCAGGCGGCGTTCTTGAGTTTCGGGTCCAGCGCATCGCGCAGGCCGTCGCCCATCAAGTTGATTGCCAGCACGCTGAGCAAAATGGTCAGACCAGGCAGACTTACTACCCACCAGGCGCGTTCGATGTAGTCGCGGGCCGAGGCCAGCATGGTGCCCCACTCAGGGGTTGGCGGTTGTACGCCGAGGCCGAGGAAGCCCAGTGCAGCGGCATCGAGAATCGCCGAAGAAAAGCTCAGGGTTGCCTGCACGATCAGCGGCGCCATGCAGTTGGGCAGCACGGTGATGAACATCAGGCGCGGCAGACCGGCACCGGCCAGACGCGCGGCGGTGACGTAGTCGCGGTTCAGTTCGCCCATGACGGCGGCACGGGTCAGACGCACGTAGGACGGCAGGGAAACCACAGCAATCGCGATCACGGTGTTGATCAGGCCAGGGCCGAGGATGGCGACGATCGCCACGGCCAGCAGCAGCGATGGCAGGGCGAGCATGATGTCCATCAGACGCATGATGGTCGGGCCGACCACTTTCGGGAAGAAACCGGCGAACAGACCCAGCAGGATCCCCGGAATCAGCGACATCACCACCGACGACAAGCCGATCAGCAAGGACAGGCGCGAGCCCTGGATCAGACGCGACAGCAGGTCACGGCCGAGTTCGTCGGTGCCGAGCAGGAACTGCATCTGCCCGCCTTCGAGCCACGCCGGTGGCGTCAGCAGGAAGTCACGGTATTGCTCGCTCGGGTTGTGCGGCGCGACCCACGGCGCGAAGATCGCGCAGAAAATGATCAGCAGCATGAACAGCAGGCCGGCAACGGCGCCCTTGTTCTTCGAGAACGCTTGCCAGAATTCTTTGTACGGTGACGGGTACAGCAGGCTTTGATCCACGGCGGACGTGGCGGTGGCTACTGAGGATGTTGGAGTGCTCATGGGTATTGACCTCAGCGCTGATGACGGATGCGTGGGTTGGCAAAGCCGTAGAGGATGTCCACCACGAAGTTGACCAGAATCACCAGGCAGGCGATTAACAGGATGCCGTTTTGCACCACCGGATAGTCCCGGGCGCCGATGGCTTCGATCAGCCATTTACCGATGCCGGGCCAGGAGAAGATGGTTTCGGTCAGGACCGCACCGGCCAGCAGCGTGCCGACCTGCAGGCCGACTACGGTCAGCACCGGAATCAGCGCATTGCGCAGACCGTGCACGAAGACCACGCGCGACGGCGACAGGCCTTTGGCCTTGGCGGTGCGGATGTAGTCTTCGCGCAGCACTTCGAGCATCGACGAACGGGTCATCCGCGCGATTACCGCCAGCGGAATGGTGCCGAGCACGATGGCCGGCAGGATCAGGTGATGCAGGGCGTCGAAGAACGCGCCGACGTCATCGGCCAGCAGCGTGTCGATCAGCATGAAGCCGGTTTTCGGCTCGATGTCATACAGCAGGTCGATGCGCCCGGAGACCGGGGTCCAGCCCAGGCTCACCGAGAAGAACATGATCAGGATCAGGCCCCACCAGAAGATCGGCATCGAATAGCCCGCGAGGGAGATGCCCATCACCCCGTGGTCGAACAGCGATCCTCGTTTGAGTGCCGCGATCACCCCGGCCAGAAGCCCGAGGATGCCAGCGAACAGCAGGGCGGCCATGGACAGTTCCAGGGTCGCCGGGAAAAGAGAGGTGAACTCGGTCCACACGCTTTCACGGGTACGCAACGACTCACCGAGATCGCCTTGGGCCAGTTTGCCGATGTAGTCCAGATACTGGGCATACAGCGGCTTGTTCAGCCCCAGGCGTTCCATTGCCTGAGCGTGCATTTCGGGGTCGACCCGACGTTCGCCCATCATCACTTCCACGGGGTCGCCCGGAATCATGCGAATCAACGCGAAAGTCAGCAAGGTGATGCCGAAAAACGTGGGGATCAACAACCCCAGTCGGCGGGCAATAAAACTAAACATCTTGTGTGGTACCTCATCAGCCGGTTAGGCGTGCCCGGTGTTCCATAGGTCAGGAGCACCGGGCGTTTCTTATCTACTTCACCTGGGTGGTGGCGAAGTTATTAGTGGTGAGAGGGCTGATGTGGTAGCCCTCTACATTGTTGCGCATTGCAGTGAACATCCGAGTATGGGCCATGCTGATCCATGGCTGGTCCTGATTAAACAGCACTTGGGCCTGTTCGTAGAGCGCGGCGCGTTCGGCCGGATCTACTTTAGCCCGTGCTTCATCCAGCAGTGCCTGGAATTTCTCGTTGCACCAGCGTGCGTAGTTTTCGCCGTTCTTGGCGGCCTCGCAACTGAGCATAGGCGTCAGGAAGTTATCCGGGTCGCCGTTGTCGCCCGCCCATCCGGCCGAGACCATGTCGTGCTCGCCGGCCTTGGCGCGCTTGAGCATCTCGCCCCATTCCATCACGCGGATGTCGATCTTGATCCCGACTTTCGCCAGGTCAGCCTGCATCATCTGCGCGCCGAGCATCGGGTTGGGGTTGGTCGGACCGCCGCCGTTACGGGTGAACAGGGTGAAGGTGGTGCCTTCCGGAACCCCGGCTTCCTTGAGCAGCTTGCGCGCTGCGTCGAGGTCGCGCGGCGGGTTCTTCAGATCATGGTTGTAGCCGAGCAGGGTCGGCGGGTACGGGTTGACCGCCACCGACGCGTTACCCTTGCCGAACAGTGCGTTGACGTAGGCTTCCTTGTCGAACGCGATGTCGATGGCTTTGCGCACGCGCACGTCGCTCATGTACTTGTGCTGGGTGTTCATGGCGATGTATGAAACGGTCATCGCGTCCAGCTCGTCGACTTTCAGCTTGCTGTCTTTCTTGATGCTCGGGATGTCATCCGGTTTCGGATACAGCGCGACCTGGCACTCGTTGGCCTTGAGCTTTTGCAGGCGCACGTTGTTGTCGGTGGCGATCGCCAGGATCAACGCGTCGGCCGGCGGCTTGCCACGGAAGTAATCCGGGTTGGCCTTGAAGCGCACCTGCGCATCCTTGGCGTAACGCTGGAAGATGAACGGGCCGGTGCCGATCGGCTTGTTGTTCAGATCGCCAGTCTTGTTGGCCTTGAGCAACTGGTCGGCGTATTCGGCCGGGTAGATCGACGAGAACGCCATGGCGATGTCGGCCAGGAACGGCGCTTCGCGGCGGGTCAGGGTGAACTTGACCGTGTTGTCGTCGACTTTCTCGACGCTTTTGAGCAGTTCCTTGAAGCCCATGCTTTCAAAGTACGGGAAGCCCACGCTCGACAGTTTGTGCCACGGGTGATTCGGGTCCAGCTGACGCTGGAAACTCCAGACCACATCGTCGGCGTTCATGTCGCGGGTCGGCTTGAAGTATTCGGTGGTGTGGAACTTGACGCCTTTGCGCAGGTGGAACGTGTAGGTCAGGCCGTCTTCGCTGATGTCCCAGGACTCGGCGAGCGCCGGGATCACTTCGGTGGTGCCGGGCTTGAAATCGGCCAGGCGATTGAAGATGGTTTCGGCCACAGCATCCGCCGTGACTGCAGTTGTGTACTGGACCATATCGAAGCCTTCCGGGCTGGCTTCGGTGCAGACCACCAAGGGTTTGGCCGAGGCGCCGACAGCGACACTCAGCAACGCAGCCGCGATGGCCGCACGTAGGGGAAGCATTTTCATCGATAACCCTCTGCAATCGGTTGAAGACAGAAAACCGAACGGCCGACTCATCATGAGTCAGCCGTCGGTTGGCGTTTTTACAG
>NZ_RAZO01000459.1:44824-50164 GCF_004307535.1 Pseudomonas sp. Sample_9 | reverse complement strand
CGCCGCGCCATCCAGCAACGGACTCAGACGCTCGCGTACTTCACTGTGATAAGCATTGAGCCACTGCTTTTCTTCCTGAGTCAGCAGGTCGGCAATCAGGCAACGGGTGTCGATCGGGCACAGCGTCAGGGTTTCGAACTTGAGGAAGTCGCCGAATTCGCTGCTGCCGGCCTCGCGGTTCATCGCCAGGTTCTCGATGCGCACGCCCCAGCGGCCCGGGCGATAAGTGCCGGGTTCGATCGAGGTAATCATCCCCGGCTGCATCGCCGTCTGCGGTGCCGGTGCCGCTTGATAAGCGATCACTTGCGGACCTTCGTGAACGTTGAGGAAATAGCCAACGCCATGACCGGTGCCGTGACCGTAGTCGACGTTGTCAGCCCAGATCGGCGCACGAGCGATGGCGTCGAGCAGCGGCGACAGGATGCCTTTCGGGAATCGTGCCCGCGACAGCGCAATCACGCCTTTCAACACGCGCGTGCAGTCCTGTTTCTGCTCCTGCGTCGGCGTACCCACCGGGACCATGCGCGTGATGTCTGTGGTACCGCCAAGGTATTGGCCACCGGAGTCGATGAGCAACAGACCATCACCCTCGATCACCGCATGCTCTTCTTCGGTAGCGTGATAGTGCGGCATCGCGCCATTGGCGTTGAATGCGGCAATGGTGTTGAAGCTCAGCGAAACATAATCGGGGCGACGTTCACGGGCAGCCGTAAGTTTCTCGTCGATGGTCAGTTCGGTGATGCGCTCGCGCCCCCATGCCGATTCCAGCCAGGCAAAGAATTCGCACAACGCCGCGCCATCCTGCTCCATGGCTTTACGGATGTGTTGAGCGTCGGCTTCGCTTTTCTGCGATTTGGCCAACGTAGTCGGGTTGAGACCCTCGACCAGTTTCACGCCACTGTCCAGGTTATCCAGCAACCCCGTGGTCACTCGCGCCGGATCGACCAGCAGGCTCGCGTCACTCGGCACAGCACGCAACGCATCGGCCACTTCGCGGTAGTCACGCAGCGTCACGCCATCCTGCTCGAGTACCGCGCGCAGATCGGAATCGACCTTGCTCAGCGCCACAAACAGCGTGGCCTGTTGCTGATTGATCAAGGCGAACGAAACAAACACCGGGTTGAACGAGACGTCACCACCGCGCAGGTTGAACAGCCAGGCAATGTCATCCAGGGTGGCGATGAAATGCCAGTCAGCACCGCGCTCTTGCAAGGTTTCGCGCAGTTTCGCCAGTTTCTCGCCACGGCTGACGGTCGCTTGCGGCGGCAGATGCTGATAGATCGGCGCGTTGGGCAGGCTCGGGCGATCGCGCCAGACTTCCTGCAACAGGTCAATATCGGTACGCAGGCGAGCGCCGCGTGCTTCAAGTTTGCTGCTCAGCGTGCGCGCCGAAGCCACCGCCATTACAGCGCCATCCACCGCAACCACGCCGCCCTCGGGGGTTTGCTCCGCCAGCCAGTCCAGCGGGCTCGGTTGCCCCGGTTGCAGCTTGACCAGTTCGATGCCGCTGCCGTTGAGCTCTTTCGTCGCCTGTTCCCAGTAACGACTATCGGCCCACACACCGGCGAAATCCGCAGTGACGATCAGCGTACCGACCGAACCGTGGAAACCCGACAGCCATTGCCGACCCTGCCAGTAGCCCGGCAGGTATTCCGACAGATGCGGGTCGGCGGACGGCACCAGCAGCGCATGGATGCCTTCGCGGCGCATCAGTTCACGGGTACGCGCCAGGCGCTGAGGCACCGATCCTTCGGTCAAGGTGTGGGAACTCATCATGTCTCCTGCTAATCGCGTCATCGTTATTGTTCGTAGCCTTCGCGGCCATGGAAAGCGTCTGCTGTTTAGAGCCCTGTCGCCCAGAATGCCGGAGCACTGGCGCAGGCGGTAGTGATCAGGTCAACGGCTTTGTCGACATCCTCGACGGTGGTAAACCGCCCTAGGCTCAAGCGGATGGTGCGCCCCGCCAGCCGCGCATCGTGCCCGAGCGCGAGCAGCACGTGGGACGGCGCATTACTTGCGGAATTACACGCCGACGTCGCGGAAAACGCGATCGAATGGCTCAATGCGGCGCTGTTGAACTCGCCCTCGCTGAAGGTCAGGCTCAGGGTGTGCGGAATGCGTTGCGAGGCACTGCCATTGAGGCGCACGCCGGGCAACTGCAAAAGCTGTTCGAGCAAGCGTTCGCGCAAAGCGATGATGGATTTTTTCTCTTCATCGAATGCGTCGGCGGCCAAAGCGAAAGCAGCGCCCATCCCGGCAATCTGATGAGTCGCCAGGGTTCCGGAGCGCAGGCCACCTTCATGACCACCACCGTGGATCTGTGCCTGCAAGCGTTGCTGCGCCTGCGGGCCGACATACAAGGCGCCGATGCCCTTGGGGCCGTAGAGTTTGTGTGCGGAAAACGACATCAGATCCACCGGCCAGCGGCTCAGATCGATCGCGACCTTGCCCGCGCCTTGCGCCGCATCAACATGAAACAACGCCTGCCGACTGCGCACCACTTCGCCAATCGCCTCGACATCGTTGACAGTGCCCAACTCATTGTTGACCAGCATCAGCGACACCAGAAAGGTGTCGTCACGCATCGCTTCGCTGACCGCTTGCGGCGTGATCAAGCCTTGGGCGTCCGGCACCAGAAAGGTCACGGCAATGCCCGAGTCCTGCAATTGCCGCGCGGTGTCGAGAATGGCCTTGTGTTCGATCTGACTGGTAATGATGTGCCCGCCGCAAACGCCACGGGCCTGAGCGACGCCTTTGAGGGCGAGGTTGTTGGATTCGGTGGCTCCGGAGGTCCAGACAATCTGCTCAGGCTGCGCGCCGACCAGATCGGCGACTTGCCGACGTGCCTGCTCGACCGTCTGCCGGGCCTGCTGGCCAAACGCGTGGGAGCTGGACGCCGGGTTGCCGAAGTTACCGTGAAAACCCAGACATTCGATCATCACCTGGATGACCCGCTCGTCCACCGGGGTGGTGGCGGCGTAATCGAAATACAACGGACGTGTGTTCATAAAGGACTCGCAGAGCGTGTTCCGGGATCAGGAGGCTCGTGTCTGCAAACGACGATGCACAGCCTCGTGAGCTGTGCATGGGTTCGAGAGCGTCATCAATACCTGATCGGATGCCGTTAAAGAAGTAGGGCTTCATTTAAAAGTGCGTAGGAACGCTCCTGAAACCGAGCTTAACAGGCATCGGGCCGGCGATTGAAGCAATGCGTCAGTGAAAGCTTTCGAGAAGTAACGGATACAACGAGATCACCAACAGCGCCGCCATGCCCCAATTGAACACGCGCAACCAGCGCGGATCTTTCAGCACATTGCGCAACAGCGTGCCGCACGCCGCCCACAGGCCGACACTGGGCAGATTGATGATGGCGAACACCGCCGCGATGATCACGACGTTATAGAAATAACCCTGCATCGGCGTGTACGTGCTGATGGCGCCGATGGCCATGATCCACGCCTTGGGATTGACCCACTGGAACGCCGCGGCGCCCAGATAGCTGATCGGTTTCGCCTCGCCGTGGGCACTGTCGCCGACCGGGCCGGAGTGGGCGATCTTCCACGCCAGATACAACAAATACGCCGCGCCGACATAACGCAGCACCGTATACAGAATCGGATAGGCCTGAAACACCGCGCCAAGGCCAAAGCCCACCGCTACCACCAACAGGAAAAAGCCGCAGCTGATGCCGAGCATGTGCGGAATGGTGCGGTTGAAACCGAAATTCACTCCGGACGCCAGCAACATGGTGTTATTCGGCCCCGGTGTGATAGAGGTGACAAGGGCAAACAGGGCAAAGCCCAACAGCAGATCAAGCGAGAGGTTCATCGAGGCAGTCCATCCAGGGTCGTTCAGCTGTTGACCCTATCCCACACGGCCCGGCAAACCCACGGACAGTTAGGGAAAACTTCAAGCAGTACAGTTTGCTTTCAGCTTGGACGGCCGTGCAGCTGTATGGCACGTTCGGCGCTCATCTCACCCTGTTGATCGAAGCCGAAAGTCTTCTGCGGCTGGCCGAGCAATTGGGCTTTTTTCGCGTGGTATTCGTCGAATGACAAGCCGCTGCGGTTCAGCGCTTCCAGCGCCAGTTCGCGGGATTCTTCAGCGGTGTAAGGGCGCAGCTCGGGCGAAACATGGCCGGCACAACCGGCGAGTACGGAAACAGCGAGCATCAGCGAAACAGTCAGTAAACGGTTCATGGGAGCGTCCTGGCGAGCAATGTGGGGTCGATGGAGAAAGGCTACGCCCGGGCACGCTCGCGCAGAAATCAACGCTCTCAATAGTGGCTATCAGCTTTGCGCTAATACTGGCTGACCGGCAGACGGCAGTGCAGCGCGTCGTCGTGGCTGCGGGCAATGCTGCTGTGCACCTGGAACGAATTGAAGGTCACGGTTTTCGCCCGATGAGTGCGGATCAATTGCCAGAAATCCTGCTCCCCGCTTTCGAAACCGTGAAATGCCGCCTCCCCCGCTTCGCGACTTTGCCACTGCAAAAAGCTCAACACGCGGCGGCCGTCGTCGCTGGCCTGCACGCTGGCGCTGAGAAACCCGTCGTAACGCTGGGCCAGCCGCTCGGTCTGCGTGGCCAATGCCGAGACCAGCGCCGCTTGCTGGCGGGGTTCGATTTCGAATTCGATCAATTGGGTAAAGCTGCGATTGCTCATGGAAAGCCCCACTCATCTTGAAGCGAGCCTTGCGACCCGAAGAGCTGCAGGGTAAAACCTCTAGTTAAGTCAAGGTCAAGAGTATTTTCCGCATGATCAGCAAAGAGCAGGTGCACAAGCCTCTCACCGTGGGTGAGGTTGCGGCGCGCAGTGGCGTCGCAGTCACGGCGCTGCATTTTTATGAAGCCAAAGGTTTGATCAAGAGTGAACGCAATGCCGGCAATCAGCGCCGCTATCCGCGCGCCGTCCTGCGCCGGGTGGCGTTGATCAAAGTCGCGCAACGGTTGGGGATACCGCTGGCGGAGATCGGCGAAGCGCTGAAAATCCTGCCGCAGGATCGCGCGCCATCAGCGGCGGACTGGAAGATTCTGTCTGAACAATGGCAGCGCGAGCTCGACGAACGGATCAGGCAATTGACGCTGATGCGCGATCAGCTCACCGGGTGCATCGGCTGCGGCTGTCTGTCAATGGAAGCCTGTCCGTTGCGCAATAAAGGCGACATGCTCGGTGACCGAGGGCCAGGCCCGCACTTTCGCGATGAGTGATGACGCTGCTCGTCGGCGAACAATTTGCGCAGCAAGGACGGTTCTATAGTGATTGCTCCGGGTAAATCCGGTGTAACCACATCTGTTGAAAACAAAAACAGGGAGAACGTCATGAGCGTCAAACCCATTCCC
>NZ_RAZO01000459.1:29951-44724 GCF_004307535.1 Pseudomonas sp. Sample_9 | reverse complement strand
CACATCTGTTGAAAACAAAAACAGGGAGAACGTCATGAGCGTCAAACCCATTCCCGAGGGGTATCACAGCATTACCCCGTATCTCGGCATCCAACAGGCTGCCGAGGCCATCGAGTTCTACAAGAAAGCCTTCAATGCCAGCGAAGTCATGCGCCTGACCATGCCCGACGGCAACATCGGCCACGCCGAGCTGCGCATCGGCGACAGCGCGATCATGCTCGGCACGCCTTGCGATCAAGGGCCGCTGAGCAATCCGCAGCAGGCGGTGTCGATCGGCTTGCACCTGTATGTCACCGATGTCGACCAGTCCTTTCAACAAGCGCTGGATGCCGGGGCGCAAAGCGTTTCCGAGGTCAAAGACCAGTTTTACGGTGACCGCAGCGGTACCTTGAGAGATCCGTTCGGCCATCTGTGGTTTCTCGCCACCCACAAGGAGGATCTGAGCGAAGAACAGATTCGCCAGCGGGCGATGGAGATGTTCAGCCAAGGCTGAGGGCTTTTTTGCCTCGGATCAACCGGTAAAAAATCCACCGCCGATGTAATTGCGAAACATTTACTTTCATATCCGCTTTCGGGATTTTCTTCGCTCATCCGTCTTATAGGAATGCAGGCCGTTCGCGTAGGCAAAAGCCACGAACGGCCTCCCGGGGAGTTCAGTGCTGCGAAGCCCGTAGCCCGGCCCCTTCCACCGCAATCAAGACGCGCAATCATGTCGAAGAAATCCCGTTCCAAACTGTGGTTCCTGGTGCATAGCTGGCTGGCGTTGCCGATCTGGTTCTTTGTGTTGATCGTGTGTGTCACCGGCACGCTGGCGGTGGTCAGCCAGGAGATTGTCTGGCTGGCCAACCCGCAAATGCGCGCCAGTCAACCTTCGGACGACGCACCGCGACTGAGCTATGACCAGATTCTCGCCGCGATCAAACAAGCCGAGCCGCAAACCCTGGTGCAGAGCATCAATCGTCCGGACGAGTCGCACTTTGCCCTCGACGTCGAAGTCAGCTACCCCGACGGGCGCTCGTTGACGGTCTATGTCAATCCGTACACCGGGGTCATCCAGGGCACCGCGCCGGCCTTCGATTTCAAGGCCTTTACCCGCGCCCTGCACGGCTGGTGGCTGGTGCCGTTCACCAATGGCTATAGCTGGGGCTGGTATCTGGTGTCGTTGCTCGGCGTGCCGATGCTGGTGTCGCTGATTACCGGGCTGGTGGTCTACAAGCGCTTCTGGAAAGGCTTTCTGCGCCCGACCCTGCGCGTGCGCCATGGCGCGCGGATCTTCTGGGGCGACTTCCATCGCCTGTGCGGCATCTGGTCGATCTGGTTCATCGCGGTGATTTCCATCACCGGCATCTGGTTCCTGATCAAGGCTTTCCTTTTCGATAACCAGATTTCAATTTCCAGCGAGCCGATCATTCCGGCGATGTCCCGCGAAAGCGTGCCGATTTCGGCCGCTGGCACCCCGCCGCCGCGCATCAGCCTGGACCGCGCCATCGAAATCGCCCAGCAGAAGATTCCCGGGCTGGAGGCCAGTTACGTCAACCTGCCGGGCAACGCCTACTCGCACATGAGCGTCAGCGGCCGTGGCTGGTATCCGCTGATGTACCAGACCGCGACTCTCAACCCGTACAACGGCGAAATGGCCTCCTCACGGTTGCTGTCCGATCGGTCCTCGCTGGAATTCGTCACCGAATCCATGCGCCCGCTGCACACCGGCGACTTCGGTGGGATCTGGATCAAGTTGATCTGGTTCTTCTTCGGTCTGTTGCTGAGCATGATGATCCTCAGCGGCCTGCTGATCTGGACCAAGCGTACCGCGCTGGCCACCGCCAATGCGCTGAAACGCGAGGACAAGAAAAACCGCGTCACCGCCCAACCGGCGCTGCGCCGTGAACCTTCGGAGGCGAGCCTGTGAACAAAGCCATCTCGGTCACACCGCCCTCGCGCCTGTCGCGTTTCTGGCACAAGTGGCGTTTCCACATCAATGTCCTGCTGTTGCTGATCCCGCTGGGCTTCATGCCGAAATACTTTGCCGATGCCTCGCTGTTTCGCGGCGACAGTGGCCTGGGCCAACGGGAAATAGGCACCGTTCAGGTCGGCCCGTGGAGCCTGCGCCTGGCCGAGCTGCGTGAAGAGGCGCCGCACCTGAGCGGGCCGGCCGGCTATATGAAGGATTTCACTGCCGCCGTTTGTGATACCTGCGTCGAACAGGTCAAGGCCACTTACCTGCGCATCGGCAAACCGCGGAGCCTGCGCGCCGCCGGCACGATCTTCTTCGGCACCCCGTATCGCATGGGCACGCAAATGCCGATCCCGGCAAAGACCAAACCTGACGCCGAGCTGTGGATCACCATGGAAGGCTGGGACGGCAGCATGCACCAGGCCGCGATTCCCCTGAGCCAAGCCTCCCCCGCCACGGTTGCGTGGCTGAACAAACAAGGAGCCAAACCATGACTCGCTCACCCCTTCAGACCCGTTTGCTCGCCAGCGCCGCGCTGCTGCTGAGCGCCGGTTTCAGCGCCAGCGCCCTGGCGCACAACCCGATGTGCGAATGCAAAGCCATCGATGCCGAACATATCAAATGCACCGGCGGTTTCTCCGACGGCAGCGGCGCGCCGGGGGTGACCCTCGACGTGATCGGCTACGACGAAACCATTCTGGTGCCGGGCAAATTGGGTGATGACTCGACGCTGACGTTCAAGAAGCCCGGCAGTGAGTTCTATGTGCTGTTCGACGCCGGCCCAGGCCACGTGGTGGAAATCGACCAGGCGGATATCGAAGCCCCATGAGTAGCCCGACGACGCAAGTGGTACGCCCGGCCGGCGCCGGCCATGAAACCTTCAACGTGCTGCTGTTGTGCCTGCTGATCCTCGCGGTCGCCGGCTCGGTGGTGGCGTGGCGCGGGGTTTCCCATGAACCGGAGCCGGTCGCCAGCAACCAGTACGACGCCCGCCGCGATCTCAGCGCCGCAGAGCAAGGCATCTATGCCGACCTGCGAGTGACCCTCGACGAAATCCGCTTGCTGCGCGAAGAGCAACAAGCCCTGCCGACACCACAAATGCTCGCCGAAGAAGGCTTTGCGCCGTTCGCGCAGGATGCCAGTTCGGTCAGCCGTGGCGGTCACGCATGGCAAATGCTCGCCGAACGCGCCTATTTCGGACGCAGTGCGACGCCTGACGTCGCCGGCTCGTTTCTGATGCGTGTCGGCACTGACGCCAACGCGGCGCCGGACATCTGGCTGAACCGCAGCGCCGATCCCGCACCTGCTGAGGATCTGTCCGACGCCGCGCTGTCCGCCGCTGGCTGGAAACAAATCGTCGCGCAATTCGATGCCGGGGTTACCCGCGACCATCGCCATTGATTCCTCGCCTTTATCCGAGAGAAGACTGCTTGCCCATGTCCATTTCATCTCCTCGCCGTCCCTTGTTGCGCCTGTTTCTGCTTGGCCTGTGCGCCTGCCTGCTGAGCCCGTTGGCCAGCGCCGAGCAAGGCAAACGCCTGCGCATCGGCATTACCCTGCATCCGTATTACAGCTATGTCGCCAACATCGTCGGCGACAAGGCCGAAGTGGTGCCGCTGATTCCTGCGGGCTTCAATCCGCACGCCTACGAACCGCGCGCCGAAGACATCAAGCGCATCAGCGGACTGGACGTGATCGTGCTCAACGGCGTCGGTCATGACGACTTCGCCGACCGGATGATCGCCGCCAGCGAAACACCCAACGTCAAAACCATCGAAGCGAACGAAAACGTGCCATTGCTGGCGGCCACCGGTGTCGCTGCGCGCGGCGCCGGCAAAGTGGTCAATCCCCACACGTTCCTGTCGATCAGCGCCTCCATCGCCCAGGTCAACAATATCGCCCGCGAGCTGGGCAAGATCGACCCGGAAAACGCCAAGACCTACACGCAAAACGCCCGCGCTTACGGTAAACGCCTGCGGCAGATGCGCGCCGACGCGTTGGCCAAACTGACCCAGGCACCCAACGCCGAACTGCGCGTAGCCACAGTGCACGCAGCTTACGACTATCTGTTGCGTGAATTCGGTCTGGAAGTGACGGCCGTGGTCGAGCCGGCCCACGGCATCGAGCCAAGCCCGAGTCAGCTGAAAAAGACCATCGACCAGTTGCGTGAACTCGACGTCAAAGTGATCTTCTCGGAGATGGATTTCCCGTCCAGCTACGTCGACACCATCCAGCGTGAATCCGGGGTGAAGCTGTACCCGCTGTCACACATTTCCTACGGCGAATACACCGCCGACAAGTACGAAAAGGAAATGACCGGCAACCTCAACACCGTGGTTCGGGCGATTCAGGAGTCGGGGGCATGACGTCGAAAGAAACCTTGATCCCTGACAACACCAATAACCCGGTGGGAGCGAGCCTGCTCGCGAAGGCGCCGGATCAGGCAACATCTTCGCTGAATGACGCACCGCATTCGCGAGCAGGCTCGCTCCCACAGGGGACAACCGGACCATCGCTGGAGTTTACGGAAGTGAGCCTGACGCTGGGGCGCACGACGATTCTCGACAAGGTCAGCTTCCAGGTGCAGCCCGGCAGCGTGCATGCGCTGGTCGGCCCCAACGGCGGTGGCAAGAGTTCGCTGATCAAGACCCTGCTCGGGCAGATGCCGCATCAGGGCCGGCTCAGCCTGCACTGGCCCGGCGAGCCCGGCACCATTGGTTACGTCCCGCAGGCGCTGGAGTTCGATCGCGGCTTGCCGATGACCGTCGACGATTTCATGGCGGCGATGTGTCAGCGCCGTCCGGCCTTTCTCGGTTTGAGCAAACACTACGCCGGCGCCATCGGCGAGGCACTGGAGCGCGTCGGCATGCAGGACAAGCGCAAGCGGCGCATGGGCGCGCTGTCCGGTGGTGAGCGGCAGCGGGTACTGCTCGCGCAGGGCTTGATTCCGGCGCCGCAACTGCTGGTGCTCGACGAGCCGATGTCGGCCCTCGATGAGGCCGGGATCCAGGTGTTCGAACGTCTGCTGACTGACTGGCGCGCGGCGGGCATCACGGTGTTGTGGATCGAACATGACCTGGAAGCGGTGGGTCGGCTGGCCGATCGGGTTACCGGTCTCAACCGCCGCGTGCTGTTCGATGCCACACCGCAACAGGCGCTGACTCCGGAACGTCTGCTGACGCTGTTTTCCACCCATCCACGGAGCGCGGTCTGATGAGCTACGAAGCCTTTCGTTTGATGGTCCAGGGTTGGGCGTCTTCCGGTTATCTGCCGGAAGCGCTGGCCTACGGTTTTGTCGTCAATGCGCTGCTCGCCGGCCTGCTGATCGGCCCGGTGCTCGGCGGGCTCGGCACGCTGGTGGTGGTCAAGCGCTTCGCGTTCTTTTCCGAAGCAGTCGGCCATGCCGCGTTGACCGGTGTCGCCATCGGCATCCTGCTCGGCGAACCCTACACGGGCCCGTACGGCAGCCTGTTTGGCTACTGCCTGCTGTTCGGCATCCTGCTCAATTACTTGCGCAACCGCACAGGGCTGGCACCGGATACGCTGATCGGCGTGTTTCTCTCGGTGTCACTGGCACTGGGCGCGAGCCTGCTGCTGATTCTCGCCGGCAAGATCAACGTGCACATTCTGGAAAACGTGCTGTTCGGTTCGGTGTTGACCGTCAACGGCAATGATCTGGCGGTGCTGGCCATCGTCGGTTCGCTGGTCATGGCCCTCGCCCTGCCGCTGTACAACCGCATCATGCTCGCCAGTTTCAATCCGCAACTGGCGGCGGTGCGTGGCGTAGCGGTGAAGACCCTGGATTACCTGTTCGTGATCCTGGTGACCTTGATCACCGTCGCGGCAGTGAAGGTGATTGGCGCGATTCTGGTCGGTGCCTTGCTGGTGATTCCTGCGGCAGCGGCGCGCTTGCTCAGTCAGTCGCTGAAAGGGTTTTTCTGGTGCTCGGTGCTGATCGCTACCGTCAGCACCCTGTGCGGGATTCTTGCGCCGATCGTATTCGATCTGCCGATCCCGTCCGGCGCCGCGATCATTCTGGTCGCCGGCATCGCTTTCGCCCTCGCCGCCATTGCGCGCGGCGTCGTCCCCAGCCTGAAAGGGAACCTTGGATAAATGGCTTTTTCATTGCGTAACCTGACTCTGGCCATGGCCCTGTGTGGCGTGGTCTGCACTCCGTTGATGGCGGCTGAAACTGCGAAACCGTTGCGCGTTCTGGCCTCGTTACCGATCACCTATGGATTGGGCGAAGCATTGCTCAAGGGCACGAACGTCAACCTCGAACGCGCGGCGCCGGCCAACCTTCCGGGTAGCCGTCAGACTGCGTATTTCACCGGCCGTGGCGCTCCGGCGCTGAGTAAACTGGCCACCGACGCGGACGCGGTAATCGGTCTGCGTTCGCTGTGGGCCGATGATCCGCTGTACCCGATCGCGCGCCGTAGCAACATTCGTATCGTCGAAGTCGACGCTGCGCGCCCGGTCGACGGTGCCCTGCCCGGCATCGCCGTGCAGCCGGGCCTGCAGGTTGATGGCCTGAACAGCCAGCCATGGCTGGCGAGCAACAACATGGGGCGCATGGCCGACGTGATGGCGGCAGACCTGGTGCGCCTGGCACCGAGCGCCAAACCTGCGATCGAAGCCAACCTGGCAGCGTTGAAACAGCGTCTGCTGAAACTCAGCGCCGACACCGAAGCGCGTCTGGCCGAAGCGGACAACCTGAGCGTGATGAGCCTGAGCGATCACTTCGGCTACCTGATTGGCAGCCTCAATCTCGAACTGGCCGGACAGGACGCGCGTCCCGATACCGAGTGGACGCCGGAAGCACTGAAGAAGCTGACGGCGACGCTCAAGGACAACGACGTGGCGGTGGTGCTGCATCATCGCCAGCCCGCGGAGCCGGTGAAAGCGGCAATTGCTGAATCCGGTAGCCGACTGGTGGTGTTGAGTACCGATGCGGCAGATCCGCTGGCGGAGTTGGAGGGGAATGTGGATTTGTTGCTCAAGGGGTTGAGCGGAGCGTAGTTTCAGTAAATCCGCGTTATCGTTCTTCGCGAGCAGGCTCGCTCCCACAGTTGAAATGCGATCCCCTGTGGGAGCGAGCCTGCTCGCGAAGAGGCCCGCACCCACAACGTCACTCTCCAGACATGAAAAAACCCGCTGACCATCACTGGTCCAGCGGGTTTTTATGCCCGGGCGCTTATTGCGCCGCGACTTGCGCATCCATCTTCTGGCGCAGGCTCAATGGGCGCATGTCGGTCCAGACTTCTTCGATATAGGCCAGGCATTCCTTTTTCAGGCCGCTCTTGCCCACGGTGCGCCAGCCTTGCGGCACGGATTTGTAATCGGGCCAGATCGAGTATTGCTCTTCGTGGTTGACCACGACCTGAAAGAGGATGTCCTCGCGGTCGAATACTGACGTCATGCTGGTTCTCCATCGTTGTAAGGTCGGCTGCACAAGGAATGCAGCCGGGTATGTAGAAAGAACGTTCGCCGCGCGGAAAAATTTACAGCGCGGCGGTGGCAGCGGCCAATGCGCGACCGAAGATCTCGGCCACCCGGTCGATTTCCGCGGCAGTGATCACCAGCGGCGGCAGGAAGCGCACGACCGCGCCATGGCGACCGCCCAGCTCCAGAATCAGGCCACGCTTGAGGCATTCTCGCTGCACCAGCGGCGCCAGACGCGCAAACGCTGGCGGATGACCGAGCGCGTCGGGCGCGCCGTTCGGGTCGACCAGTTCGACGCCGAGCATCAGGCCGCGACCACGGATATCGCCGAGTTGCGGGAAGTCGCGTTGCAGGATGTGCAGATGCTCGCTGAGTCGATCACCCATGGCGGCGGCGTGCTCGCAAACCTTGTGCTCCACCAGATAGCGCATCACCGCTGAACCGGCGGCCATGGCCATCTGATTGCCACGGAACGTGCCGGCATGGGCGCCCGGTTGCCAGGTGTCGAGCCAGTCGCGGTAAACCACCACCGCCAACGGCAGGCTGCCACCGATAGCTTTGGACAGTACAACTACATCCGGAACGATACCCGCGTGTTCAAAGGCAAACATCTTGCCGGTACGGGCGAAACCGCTCTGGATCTCATCAACGATCAACGCCACACCGGCCTTCTCGGTGATCCGGCGCAAGCCGCGCAACCACTCGATGTCCGCCGGTATCACGCCGCCCTCGCCCTGCACCGCCTCGACAATCACCGCCGCCGGCAATTGCACACCAGCCTCGGGATCGTTGAGCAGGTTTTCCAGATAACTCAGATTGGCATTGACGCCCGCTGCGCCGCCGAGACCGAACGGGCAACGGTAATCGTAGGGAAAAGGCATGAACTGCACGCCGTTGCTGAGCAACGCACCCAATGGTTTTTTCGGCCCCAGGCTGCCCATCAGGCTCAACGCCCCCTGACTCATGCCGTGATAACCGCCGGAAAATGACAGCACGGTGCTGCGCCCGGTTGCGGTGCGTACCAGTTTCAGCGCTGCTTCCACGGCGTCGGTGCCGGTCGGGCCACAAAACTGGATTTTCGCCTGCGCCGCCAGCTCCGTCGGCAGCAGGCCGAACAGGTCCTGGACGAATTGATCCTTGACCGGCGTGGTCAGGTCGAGGGTGTGCAGCGGCAACTCATCGGCCAGCACTTGCTGGATCGCCTCGATCACCACCGGGTGGTTATGCCCCAGCGCCAGCGTGCCGGCTCCAGCCAGGCAGTCGATGAATGTACGTCCTTCAACATCCTCGACATACAGGCCCTTGGCACGCTTGAGCGCCAGCGGAATACGCCGAGGATAGCTGCGCGCATTGGACTCCTGCCGGCTCTGCCGCGCCAGCAACGGGGATTCGTTGAATTCGTACAAGGTTTCTGCCGGCGCCGAGGCGACCCGGGCCGATGACGCTTCGATAAGACTGGTGGCGACTGACATCTCTCGACCCCTCAATTCGCTATGAATATTGACCAAAACAGCACACCGACAGATGCGCGTTCCGGTCGCGGGGCGCACTTGCAGGTTTCCTGTTCTGGAAACGCTTCAGCGCGGTGCGGATTTACACCCCTGATCGAGTTGTCAGGCCGATAAGGACAAAGGTTTGTGCAGCGGCACGGTCTGCAAGCCGTTGGAGAGGCCGGGTGGCGCGGTTTGTCGGTAACCCAGATGCCGATAGAATGCCTCGGCGGTGCGGGTGCTGTTGAGATGAACATTGCGCGCACCGCGAACCCGCAACCAACCCTCGAGATTGTGCATCAGCGCCCGACCGACGCCTCGGCGGAAGGATTCAGGCTGGACGTAACACAGCAGGATTTCGCCATTGGCCCGGGCCATGCCCACACCAACCGGTTTGTCTTCGAACGAAGCGGTACAAAGATAGAAGTGCGGGTCGGCGAGACGGCTACTGATGAGGTCGACGCAGGAGCGACCGAGCCAGTGACTGACGAGCAGCGGATCATTGCGGTGATCGAGTGCGCATCCGACGCGGATCGAACGCTCGACGATACGATTGATGATGCCGGAGTCGGCCAAGGTGGCCGAACGTATGCAGACGGGTGCTTCCATGGCGCAGTTCCCTCAATCCATTGAGTCAAAGCTGCGTTGACCTTAGCCCCAACCCTCACGGATAGCCAACGCCGAGAAGTTACATTTGATGTGCCAGAACATGTTCTTTTGTGGGAGCGAGCCTGCTCGCGAAAGCGTCAGGCCAGTCAACGTCGATGTTGAATGACTTACCGCATTCGCGAGCAGGCTCGCTTCCACAGGGGATCTGAGGTGCGATCAGAGGGGTTGCAACGGCATGGTCAGCTCGACCCGCAAGCCATCCGCGCGGCTGTCGAAATGCAGGGCGCAGTCACAGCGCTGGACGATCGCCTGGACAATCGCCAGCCCCAAGCCGCAACCGGTGCTCTGGCCGTTGCGCCAGAAGCGCTGGGTCAGATGCTGCAAGTCATCCGGCGCAATCCCCGGGCCATGGTCACGCACGACAAAACGCACGCGGTTGCCGATGCTTTCGAGATTGACCTCGACCGCACAATCTTCAGGCGTATGGCGCAGGGCGTTGTCGAGCAGGTTGCGCAATGCAGCAATCGCCAGCACGGCAGGCATTTGCAGCGGCGCGGCGGAGAGGTCGTCCGGCACGTGCAGTCTGATCCGCAGCCGTTCACCGCCGGTGGCGTCCTGAATCGCCAGCCTGGCCACTTGCTCGGCGCTGCATTGCGAGCCGTCATCGAACGACAGGCTGCCTTCGACCCGCGCCAGCAGCAGCAACTGTTCAAGGGTGCGGTGCAGGCGATCGGCGCCCTCCTCGGCGCGGGCCAGCGATTGATCGCGGGCACTGCCGTCGGTCATGCGCGCCACTTGCAGGTGGGTCTTGATCGCCGTCAGCGGGCTGCGCAGTTCATGCGCGGCGTCACCGGTCAGGCGACGTTCACGCTCGATGGTCTTGCCGATGCGCTGGAACAATTGATTCTGGGTTTCCAGCAACGGCTTCAATTCGCTGGGAAAGGCCTGCAACTGCAATGGCTCAAGGGAATCGGCGTTGCGCCGCATCAGCGCCTCACGCAGGCGATTAAGTGGTGCAAGACCCTGGCCGATGCCCAGCCACAGCAGGCACAGGCAACCCAGCAAGGCCACACCGACCGGCACCGAAGCGGCGAGCAGAATCGACATGTTCAAGGCTTCGCGTTCGATCTGCCGATCCGCCGTAGTGATGCGCACATCGCCCCGGGCCAGGGTGAAACTGCGCCACGGTGCGCCGTCGATCATCTGATCGTGGAAGCCCATTTTTTCCGCTTCCAGCGCTTGTTCGGGATTGTTGTGGCTACGGGCAAGGATTTCGCCGCGCAATGAGCTGACCTGACAGGCCATCCCGCCGGGAATGTTCAGCTGTTCGGCGCTGAAGTGGGTACCCTCGCCCTTGCTCGGCAGCGTCGGCAATTGCTCGAGCAAACCGGCGACCATGCGCGCCGAGGCCACCAGACGCTGGTCGAGGGAAAACATCATCTGATTGCGCAGATCGCTGAGCATCCATGCCGCCGCCAGCGCCCAGATCAACGCGAAGGCGGCGCCGAGCGTCAGGCTCAGGCGCAGGCGCAGACTCATCACTTGCCTTGCTCTCCGCCATCGGCAGGCCCGAGGCGATAGCCCAGACCACGCACGGTTTCGACAATGCCTTTGCCAAGCTTGCTGCGTAGATGATGGATATGCACGTTCAGTGCGTTGCTTTCCAGCTCGTCGTTGAAGCCGTAGACGCTGTCCTTCAATTGCTCGGTCGACAGCACCCGGCCGCGATTGTGCAGCAATGCCTGCAACAGAGACTGCTCGCGGCGCGACAGGTCCACCGGCTGCCCGGCGAGTCGGGTTTCGCGGCTGCTCGGGTCGTAGGTGAGCGCGCCGTGTTCGATCAGATTGACGCTGCGCCCGGCCACCCGGCGCAACAGGGTTTGCAGGCGAGCGAACAGTTCGCGCAGGTCGAAAGGCTTGAGCAGGTAGTCGTCGGCGCCGGCCTGCAAGCCGTCGACTCGATCAGTCACCGAATCACGGGCGGTGAGGATCAGCACGGGGATCTCCAGGCCGCTCTGCCGCAGCTGTTGGAGCAACTTGAGGCCGTCTTCGTCGGGCAGGCCGAGATCGAGCACCATCACGTCGAATTCAGCGACCTTGAGCATCGCCCGCGCCTTAGACGCGGTGTTGACGTGCTCGACAGTCAGGCCCTGAGCCGTAAGCCCGGCAACGATGCCGCTGGCGATCAGCTCATCGTCTTCGCAAACCAATACGTGCATGGGGGCTCCATGAATAAAAACGCGAGTGAAGCAGGCGAGGATTAAGGCGCAATTATGGCGGTACATGTCGAGTTCGGGAAGCTGCACGAGAACATCGCGAATTGTCATGTCCAGCAGCGGATGCCAAGCATACAGTCAAACTATTGCCGATTCGGGCTACCGATCCAGAAACACATCCCGACTTTATCGAAAACATGAGTTCATTTAGTTTCGCCCTAACTTCAAAACCACATTCAAAAGGAACTTGAAACATGAGCAACTTGAATCACTTCGTCGCGATAGATTGGCGCTCGGGTCCTGATCGAATTTATTTTTTCTTCAAGGACACCGACACTTATTCGCGCTTTGATCTGGGAAGCAATAGCGTATCGGCAAATTACCCAGCCTCCACCGCAGGCAGCTGGGATACTTTCGATCCCTATACAAAGGATCTGCGCTTCGGTTTGACCACCACTTCGTTCGGCTGGAATGCCGGAAGTGACGAGGATATTGCATGGTTGTTCTTCTATCAGGGAACAACCCCGATGGTGTGCAAGTATGATCAGGACAAGGATAAAGTTGCCGCCTTCTACAAAGTAGCCGACTCAGCGTGGAAGCCGATTCTTCCATACTTTGACAAGATCATCGCTGGCACTTGGTTTCAACTTACCGGCCACCCCTTTCTGTTCCGATTCATTCTCAATGACGGGCACTATCTATCGTTCAACTTCAAGGCCAAGACCGTGACACGCAACCGTTTCGGCGAATATCAACTGGGCGCGCTGAAACCCTATAAAGACCGAATTATTACCGCTGCACAGAATGACCGAACACTCGCAGACAGTTACTGGTACATCTTCCTTACCAACAATGAGTATTTGACCTACAACATTCAGTCCGACCGACTGGTGTCCGGCCCCCGAACCATCAATGACGATAACTGGCCCGGCCTGCTGCGCGGCTGATTGGTCAATCCCGGCGAGGCTAGTAGGATAGGGTTAATTATCGGTTAATCGCCGCCGCCCATCCTGCACCCCACTTGCACAGGGACAAGGCTCCTCCATGCGTCATTTTTTTCTTCTGTTGGCTTTACTGATTTCCGGTCTGGCTCAGGCCGGAAACAATCCGTTCGAGTCCAAGCCGGACTTTTTACCCGTCGACAAGGCATTCGTACTGACCTCCGAGCGTCTGGAGTCGGGCGAAACCCAGCTGTTCTGGCAGATCACCGACGGCTACTACCTCTATCAGAAACGTTTGAAATTCGACGGACTGGCCGCCGACCAGCAGCCGGTGTTGCCTGAAGGCGAATCCCACAGCGATGAGTTCTTCGGCGAGCAGCCGGTCTATCGCCAAGGGCTGGAAGTGAAGATCCCGGCGGCGGCCAGCGGTCAGATCAAGGTCAGTTATCAGGGCTGTGCCGATGCCGGCCTGTGCTATCCACCGCAGACCCGGGTGATCGACCTGGGTGGCAAAGCCGCAGCAACAACGGGCAGTGAAGCGCCGGATCAGGCGTTGGCCAGCAGCCTGCAACAACGGGCGCTGGGCTGGAGCCTGCTGGTGTTCTTCGGCCTCGGCCTGCTGTTGGCGTTCACTCCGTGTTCGCTGCCGATGCTGCCGATTCTGGCCGGCATGATTGTCGGCAGTGGCGCAACACCACGGCGCGGCTTTGCCTTGGCCAGCAGCTACGTGATCTGCATGGCGCTGGTGTATGCGGCGATGGGCGTGATTGCTGCGCTGCTCGGTGCGAACCTGCAAGCCTGGTTGCAGAATCCTTGGTTGCTCGGCGCATTTGCCGCCATTTTCGTGGTGCTGGCATTGCCGATGTTCGGCTTCTTCGAGCTGCAACTGCCGGTGGCCCTGCGTGATCGCCTTGAACATGCGTCGCGCAGCCGCAGCGGCGGCAGCCTGATCGGCGCCGGGGTGCTGGGCGCGTTGTCCGGTCTGTTGGTTGGGCCATGCATGACCGCGCCACTGGCCGGCGCGCTGCTGTACATCGCGCAAAGCGGTAACGCGTTGCACGGCGGTCTGATTCTGTTTGCACTGGGCATCGGCATCGGTGTGCCGCTGTTGCTGCTGGTCACAGTGGGCAACCGTTTCCTGCCGAAACCCGGCGCGTGGATGAATCTGCTCAAGGGCATATTCGGCTTCCTCTTTCTTGCCACTGCATTGTTGATGCTGCGCTCGGTACTGGATCCGTCGTTGTGGCTGGGACTGTGTGGCGCCTTGCTGTTGATCGCCGCTTACAGCGCCTGGAAACAATCCGCAGGGTTTGGCCGCGTCGCGCAGATGTTCGGCGCCCTGTCCTTGTTGCTCGGTTTGTGGGGCAGCTTGTTGGTGATCGGTGCGGCGGGTGGCAGCGAGGATCCGTATCAGCCTTTGCAGGTCTACAGCGCCGGCCCTGTCGTCAGCGCGGCGCCGACGGGTCACGATGCCTTCAGCACAATCAAGGAACCGGCCGCCCTGCAACGTGAACTCGACGCGGCCAAGGCCCAGGGTCAGTGGGTGCTGCTCGATTACTACGCCGACTGGTGCGTGTCGTGCAAAGTCATGGAAAAGAAGGTCTTCGGTGAAGCCAAGGTCATGCAGGCCCTGAGCGATGTGCGCCTGCTGCGCCTGGATGTGACCGCCGACAACGCTGCCAGCCGCGAGCTGCTCAGTCGCTATAAAGTGCCGGGGCCGCCGACGTTCATCTGGATCGGCGCTGACGGCGAAGAACGCCGCAGCCAGCGCATCACCGGCGAGGTCGATGCCGACACCTTCCTGCAACGCTGGTCCGCCACCCGAGACGCCAACTGATGCTGACGTTCACCCTCGGCACCTTCGCCATCGCGCTCAACCACCTGCTGCTGATCAGTGCTCTGGCGCTGGCGACATTTGTCGGCTGGCGAGTGGCCAAGCGCGGTGGCGATAACCCCGAGTCAGCGCTGTTCAGCCTGTTCTTGCTGGGCATGCTCGCGGCGCGCATTGCGTTTGTCGCGCTGTACTGGTCGCACTATCGCAATGACCCGTGGCAGATCATCGATCTGCGCGACGGCGGTTTCCTCGCTTGGCCCGGAGTGATCGTGCTGCTGCTGGCGGCG
>NZ_RAZO01000459.1:23849-29851 GCF_004307535.1 Pseudomonas sp. Sample_9 | reverse complement strand
GCGCGACGGCGGTTTCCTCGCTTGGCCCGGAGTGATCGTGCTGCTGCTGGCGGCGCTGTATCGCGGCTGGCGTCGCCCCGGTCTGCGCCGCCCGTTGGGCTTCGGTGTGGTCAGTGGCGTGGCGTTCTGGCTGCTTGCCACCCTGTCGCTGAATCTCTATGAACAAGGCACACGCTTGCCGGATATCTCCCTGCGTAACGCCGCCGGGGAAAAGATCAAGCTCAGCGACTATCAGGGTGGCCCGCTGGTGATCAACCTTTGGGCAACCTGGTGCCCACCTTGCCGGCGGGAAATGCCGGTGCTGGAAAACGCCCAGCAACAACGCCCGGATCTGACGTTCTTGTTCGTCAATCAGGCCGAAAGCATGCAAAGCGTGGCAACGTTCCTGGAAACCCAGGGCCTGAGCCTCAACAACGTGCTTTTCGACCGCAATGGCCGTCTCGGTCAGGCCGTGGGTTCCATGGCGTTACCGACTACGCTGTTCTATAGCCCGGACGGTCGCTTGCTGACCAGTCACCTCGGTGAACTGTCGAACGCCAGCCTCGCCCGCGCCCTGGAAACCTTCGACACTTCGCCTTCAAGCCCGAATCAGGCCGTTGCCCCGGCCAACTCTGCAAGGAAACTGCCATGCCCCGCCTCCGCCACCTGCTGACGCTGACCCTGGGCACTGCCCTGCTGCACTTGCCGTCGGTGCAGGCTGCTGAAGAACTGCCCGCCGCAATCAAAAAGATCGAAGCCAAGGGCGCGAAAATCGTCGGCCAGTTCGACGCCCCCGATGGCCTGCGCGGGTACGCGGCGCAATACCAGAACCGCGGCATGGCGCTGTACCTGACCCCGGACGGCAAACACGTCGTGGTGGGTAATCTGTACGACGCCGACGGCAAGGACCTGAGCAGCGAACCGTTGCAGAAACTGGTCTACGCGCCGATGTCCAAGGAAGTCTGGGGCAAGTTCGAGGCGAGCAACTGGATTCAGGACGGCAACAAGGATGCACCGCGCACGGTGTACCTGTTCAGCGATCCGAACTGCCCGTACTGCAACATGTTCTGGGAACAGGCGCGACCATGGGTCAAGGCCGGCAAAGTGCAGTTGCGCCACATCATGGTCGGCATCATCCGCGAAGACAGCCCGGGCAAATCAGCCGCGCTGCTGGCGGCGAAAGACCCGGCCAAGGCCCTGGAAGATCACGAAAAGGCCGGCAAGGGCAGCGCGCTAAAGGCCATGAAAGACATTCCGGTCGCCGTGCAAAGCAAACTCGCGGCCAACATGCAGTTGATGGAAGACCTCGAACTGCAGGCCACCCCGGCGATTTTCTACATGGATGACAAAGGCGAACTGCAACAACAGCAAGGCGCGCCATCGCCGGACAAGCTGGTGAAGATTCTCGGGCCTAAGTAGCCTTCACAAGCACTGACCGATGCGGGTCTGTCAGTACTCACACCGCTCGATAATGTCCTGCAAGTGCTCGGTGTTTCCCTGTTCCGTGAGAAAGCTTGTCACCTCAGCGCACCACGCTTGGTCTGAAGGAATACCGGCCCAAGCGTGCGTCCCCGCCCAATGCCAGGGACGGTCGTCAAACGTATTGATCAGCGCCTGATTGAATGTGTGAACGTTGAACTTGGGGTTTCTCGCGTTTTGCAACATCAACGAACTGAACACGCGTTGTTGCGTTGCTTCGCATGGTTTGATTTGCTGGGCTTTGGTCGAGCTCAGGACAATGAAATCAGGTTTGACACCTTCATCGAGCGCGGCCTGCAATCGGTAATGTCCATCGATGACCACGTAAGAACACAGTCCGCCCACATACCAGAGCAGGATCGGCGGCAAGCTGCCCTCCCTGGCTTTTTTGCGCCACCATTTGAGGCGACCTGCGAAAGGGTCCACCGTGTGCAGCCCGATCAAGTGCCCCAAACCCCAATCAAGCCAATGCACGGTGTGCGGTTGCACGTTGTCGAGAATGCCCTCGCCGCGCGCGTACCAGTTGGGCAGATGGCTGGACGCCTCGGCCGGGGTGGAAAAATACCAGCCATCCGGACCGGCAACGGGTTTGTATCGGCTAACTGCTGGCAATAAAGGGCGCGCCACCCAGTGGCCGGGATAGAGAAAGTCCGCCTGATTGTTCATCAACTGGTTGATGAAATAGCGACACCAGCGCGGGAAGCGCTCTTCGACGGGTAATTCAAAGTGCTCCTGGACGTCGGCCGAATCGATGGGTGGCACGGGTGACGATTCCAGTTGAACGGGCCTCGGATTGCGAACCAGCCAAGCACCGTAATATGAGGTGGCAATGGTCGCCCAGAAGAGTGGGCTTCCATTGAGCATCAACTTCATCCGCCCGTTGTTGCCACTTTGCAGATGAAGCAGCGGTTTGCTTGATTTCGGTCGGTTGACCTCAATACTCAACCCGACCCACTTGTCCTCGAGATCCTTGAGGTCACGCCACCAGAACTGTTGCACGTCATTCCCTTATCAAATGCTTTTGTAGATAAGTTTCACACTCGCGATTGTATGGTGCCCTGAGAGGCCCCTTCGCGAGCAGGCTCGCTCCCACAGGAATTGCATTCATGCTGAAGGAATGCGGTTAACTGTGGGAGCGAGCCTGCTCGCGAATGAAGCTCACTCGGTCTAGCGGTTGCGCTCGGCCAGAAACGCCAGCAGCACCTCAGTCACAAACCCGGGATTCTCCAGATTGGAAATATGCCCCGCCTCCGGCACCAGCACGCACGGGCAACCAATCAATTCAGCCATTTCCCGGGCTTCCGAGGGTGGTCGCGGTTTGTCCTGATCGCCGCACAGCACCAGTGTCGTCTCCGGGTTCAGCTCGCCCAGGCGTGGCAACAGGTCGTTGCGGCCAAACGTGATGCGGCCCATCGGTACGATGCTTTCGCGCAGACGCTCGGGCGAGTAGCTCTTCAATTTCGCGCGGAAGTCCTGATACAGCGCCGACTGCGAGTCGATGCCCGGGCGGAAGAAGATCGGTACGACGATGTCGAGCAGTTGTTCGGAGATGGTGCCGCTGTCTTCGATCTGCTTGAACAGCGAGAAATAATACTGCCGAGTCGGTTCCGGCTCGACGCCGACGTAGGTGTCCATCAGCACCAGACCGTTGAGACGTTGCGGCGCGGACAGTGCCAAACGCGCGCCCCACATGCCGCCGACGGATAGTCCGACGAGGGTGACGCGGTCGATGTCCAGATGATCAAGCAAGGCCTGCGACTGTCGGGCGATGTCGTCCAGCGATGTGGTGCCTTCGGGTAACTTGCCGGACTCGCCATGCCCCCAAAGATCCACGGCAATGACGCGATAGTGCGGGGTCAGCGCGGCGATCTGCGGCGCCCACATCGCCTGGTCCCAAAGGTAACTGCCGGCCAGCAACACGGCGGGGCCGGCGCCTTGATCAATATAGTGCAGTGCTTGTCCGTCAACCGTGAAAAAGGGCATCGACCACCTCCGCGAGAAAAAACAGAACCGGCAGACTGAGCTGCCGGTTGTTGATCGTCAAGGATGGAAATGTACAGACGCCATTCGCGAGCAGGCTCGCTCCCACAGGGGATTTGTGTTCACCACAGATCCCGTGTGGGAGCGAGCCTGCTCGCGAAGAGGCCAGCCCAGGCGCCGAAGAACTACAGCCCTTCCAGCTCCGCCATCAGGTCGTTCAACCGATCGACCTTCTCCTCAGTCATATCACTGGCCGCCAGCCCATCGATGTATTCGGCCAGTTCCTCCACCGTGCTGCACTCGAACATCGCGCGCAGCGGCACGTTGCGTTGCAGGGCTTTTTGTACCCGCGATGCAATTTGCGTAGCCAGCAGCGAATGCCCGCCCAGTTCGAAGAAATTGTCGCGCACGCCGACCTTTTCCACTTTCAGCACCTCAGCCCAGATATCAGCCAGGGTCTGTTCCAGCTCGTTGCGCGGCGCTACATAGTCCGCACTCTGCAACTGACCGATCTCCAGCGTTGGCAAGGCTTTGCGGTCGAGTTTGCCGTTGGCATTCAGGGGCATCTGCTCCAGCCATAGCCAGTGCAGCGGCACCATGTATTCCGGCAGTTCGGTGCGCAGGCGTTGCTTGATCCGTTCCAGACGCTCTCCCGGATTGAGCGCTGCATCGGCCGCGACCAGGTAGCCCACCAGATGCTTGCCGTTGACGCCTTCCTGCACACCCACCGCCGCGTCGCGCACTTCCGGTTGTTCATGCAGGCGCGCTTCGATTTCACCGAGCTCAATGCGGTAACCGCGAATCTTCACTTGATGATCGACGCGGCCGACGTATTCCAGCACGCCGTCGGTGCGGCGCCGTGCCAGGTCACCGGTGCGGTACAGGCGTTCGCCCGGCGCGCCGAACGGATTCGGCACAAACACCGGCGCGGTGCGCAGCGGATCGCTGACGTAACCGCGACCGACGCCGGTCCCGGCAACACATAACTCACCCACCGCGCCCAACGGCACCAGATCCAGCGCGCCATCGACCAGGTACAGCAAGTTGTTATCGGTCGGCGTGCCGATCGGCAAATAGCTGCCGCGCGTCGACGCCATGTCGACACGGAAGAACGCCACGTCATCCGAGCATTCCGCCGGGCCGTAAGCATTGACCAGACCAATATCCGGGTAACGCAGCAGCCATTGATGGGCCAGTTCCGGCGGCATCGCTTCACCGGTCGGCAACATCCAGCGCAAGCCGTCGAGGCTCAGACGCTCGGAGCCGAGCATGCCCTGAATCAGCGATGGCACACTTTCCAGCACGGTGATGCCCTGCGCCTGTACATGCGCCAGCAGACCTTGCGGATCGTGGGCAATCGTATTCGGTACGATGTCGACCCGTGCACCAAACAACGGCGCGGCAAGGAACTGCCAGACGGAAATGTCGAAGCTTTGCGAGGCGGTCTGCGCGATCACATCGGCCGCGCTCAAGTCGAGGTACGGGCGTTTGCTCAACTGGTTGTTGAGCATGCCGCGCTGCTCGACCATCACGCCTTTTGGCAGGCCGGTCGAACCCGAGGTGTAGATCACATAGGCGAGATTGTCCGGGCCGCTGTGAATACCGAGATTCTCAGTCGCCAACACCGAGGCTTGTATTTCTTCCCACACCAGCAGGCGCGGACGATTCGAACAGCCAAACTCTTCGAGCAAGGTCTGCGCCTGCTCAAGGCAGGCTGCGCTGCACACCAGCAACGGCGTGCGGCTGAGCTCAATGATGCGACTCAGACGCTGGCTCGGCAGGCCCGGGTCGAGCGGCAGGTAACCGGCACCGGCCTTGAAGCTACCGATGATCATGCCGAGCAGGTCGAGATTACGCTCGGCCAGCAGCGCCACCGGTTGGTCCATTCGCACCCCTGCGGCGACCAGGGCATGGCCGAGGCGGTTGGCGTTGCAGTTCAGCTCGGCATAGCTCAATTGCTGATCGAGGCAACTGGCGGCGATGCGCTGCGGATGCGCCGCGACCTGCGCTTCAAACAACGCCACGTAGCTTTGCTCCAGCGGATAGTCGTGGCCGCTCTGGTTGCAACCGTGCAGCAGGAAGTCGCGTTCTTCGTCGCCCAGCAGCGGCAAATCGGCCATGTCGCCATGGAAGCCGTCGACCAGCGCCAGCAGCAAGCGCTTGAACTCAGCGAGCATGCGCTCGACCGTCGCCTCGTCAAAGTAACGCTGGTCATAGGACAGGTGCAAGCCAAGGTCATCGCCCGGGTAGCACACTGCAGTCAGCGGGAAGTTGGTGTGAGTCCGACCGGAATCCGAAGTCGCATTCAGGCTCTGCGCACGGTCGAGCACCGAGACTTCCACCGGAGCGTTTTCGAAGACGAAGAGGCTGTCGAACAGTGGCTGGCCTTTCGGCAATTCGCTCTGTTCCTGAATGTTCACCAGCGGCAGATATTCGTACTCGCGCAGTTGCATGTTGCTGTCGAGCAAAGCGCTGAGCCACTGACGCACACTGCTGCGCTGATCGTCCTCAGGCATCTTCACGCGCAGGGCGATGCTGTTGATGAACAGGCCGACGGTGCGTTG
>NZ_RAZO01000459.1:0-23749 GCF_004307535.1 Pseudomonas sp. Sample_9 | reverse complement strand
CAGGCATCTTCACGCGCAGGGCGATGCTGTTGATGAACAGGCCGACGGTGCGTTGCATTTCCGGCATGTCCACCGGCCGCCCGGCCACGGTGACGCCGAAGAGCACGTCGCGATCGCCGCTCAGGCGTCGCAGGACTAATGCCCACGCAGCCTGGGCGAAGGTGTTGACGGTCAGTTGATGTGCCTGCGCCAGTTCCCGCAGCCGTGCGCCGTCCTCGACATTGAGGCGGGTGTAACGGTCGCCGACGATCATGCCGCCGCTTTCACCGGCATGTTCGCGCAGGAACGGGCGGTCGCTCGGGATCGGCGTGGTGCGCTCGAAGCCTTGCAGATTCTGCCGCCACCACTGCCGCGCCTCGGCCAGGTTCTGGCGTTGCAGCCAGCCGATGTAATCGCGATAACGCGGCGGCACGCTCAACTGCGCTTCGCGACCTTCACCGAGGGCGGTATAGATCTCGAAGAAGTCGTTCATCAGCAGCGAACGGCACCAAGCGTCGATGAGGATGTGGTGGTTGCTCATCATGAACCAGTAACGCGCCGCGCCGACTTTGATCAGGCGCAGGTGAAACGGCGCCTGATTGAGCAGATCGAACCCGGATTCGCGCTCGCTTTTCAGCAGCGCTTGCAGCTGTGGCTCCTGCTCGGTTTCGGCGACCGCGCTCCAGTCCAGATACTCGATCGGCGTGCGCCCCGGCGTGTGAATCACTTGCAGCATGTCTTCGCCAACGTTCCAGCAGAACGAAGCGCGCAATGCTTCATGACGAGCGACCACCGCTTGCCAGGCCTGGGCGAAACGCTCGGGGTCGAGCTCGCTGTTGATGCGATATCGATCCTGCATGTAGTACAGACCGGTGCCCGGTTCGAGCAGTGTGTGCAGGAGCATGCCTTCCTGCATCGGCGTCAGCGGATAGACATCTTCGATATGCGCGGCCGGCACCGGCAAGGCGTCGAGTTGTGCCTGAGTCAGTTTCGCCAGTGGGAAGTCCGATGGTGTCAGGCCGCCGGCCTCGTCTTTTAGACAATGGGCTATCAGGCTTTGCAACTCACCGAGGTAGGCGGCGGCCAGATCGTTAATGGTTTGCGCCCCGTAACGCTCGGCACTGAAAGTCCAGCGCAGCAGCAGTTCTCCACCGTAAACCTGACTGTCGACACTCAGCTCGTTGGGCAACGGCGCCTGCGGATCGTGGGCAGCACCGATTGGCTCATCGAGAGGACGGAACAGCGCATCGCTGCCGAAGCTCTGGTCGAACTGGCCGAGGTAGTTGAAGGTGACCTGCGCCTGCGGCAGCGCGGCCATGTTCTGGCGGCAGCCGTCATCAGCCAGATAACGCAACACGCCATAACCGAGACCTTTATGCGGAACGGCGCGCAATTGTTCTTTGATCGCCTTGATCGAAGCGCCCTGCCCGGCGGCCTCTTCGACATTGTGCGGAGTCAGGCGCAGCGGATAAGCGCTGGTGAACCAACCGACGGTGCGGGTCAGGTCGATCTCGTCGAACAGGGTTTCGCGACCGTGGCCTTCCAGTTGAATCAGTGCCGAGGGCTGGCCGCTCCAGCGGCACAGCACCCGAGCCAGCGCGGTCAACAGCAGGTCGTTGACCTGAGTGCGATAAGCGCTCGGTGCCTGTTGCAGCAACTGCCGGGTGCGCTCGGTATCGAGGCGTACGCTGACGGTTTGCGCATGACGATTCTGCCTGCCGCCCTGCGGATTTTCGCAAGGCAGATCAGCGCTCGGCCCGGCCAGTTGTGCTTGCCACCAACCGAGTTCTTCGCGCAGGGATTCGCTGCCGGCGTAGGCCTGCAAACGCGCGGCCCAGTCCTTGAAGGCGCTGGTTTTCGCCGGCAGTTTCAGCGGCTGCGCAGCGTCGAGCTGGCGATAGGCGGTTTGCAGATCATCCAGCAGCACGCGCCACGACACACCGTCGACCACCAAGTGGTGGATGGCGATAAACAGACGTTGCTGATCATTCGCTACATCGACCAGCACTGCGCGCAGTAATGGGCCGTTGTGCAGATGCAGACTGCGTTGCGCGTCGGCGAACAGGGCTTCGCACCGGTCCAGCGAATCGACGCTGAATTGCCAGAGCACATCCTCATTCGTCAGCGCTTGATGCGTCGCTTGCCATGCATCATCGGTTTCAGTGAAACGCAGACGCAGCGCATCGTGCTGCTCGATCACGGCCAGCAAGGCTTGCTGCAATCGTTGCGGCTCGAGGCGCGCGGTCGGTTCCAGCAACAGCGCCTGATTCCAGTGCTGGCGCTGGGGAATGTCCGTATCGAAGAACCAGTGCTGAATCGGCGTCAGACGCGACTCGCCGACCACCAAACCTTGCTCGGCAGTCACTTGCTGGGTGCGACTGGCAACGGCGGCGAGCGTCTGCACGGTCTGGTGCTGGAACAGGTCGCGCGGGCTGAAGTGAATGCCCTGCTGACGCGCGCGGCTGACCACCTGAATCGACAGAATCGAGTCGCCGCCGAGTTCGAAGAAGTTATCGTTGAGGCCGACCTGCCTGACGTTAAGCACATCGCACCAAATCTGCGCCAGGGTCTGCTCCAGCTCGTTACTTGGCGCAACGTAGTCCTGACGATTCAACTCGGGATCGGGCGCCGGCAAGGCGCGGCGGTCGAGTTTGCCGTTGGCGGTCAGCGGCATGCTTGCCAGCAGCATCAGTTGGGTCGGCACCATGTAGTCCGGCAGTTGCGCCTTGAGGTGCGACTTGAGCGCTTCGCGCAGTTCAGCCTGTTGCGCTTCGCCGTGTCCGGCGACATCGGTAACGAGGTAACCCACCAACTGCTTGCCACTCGGCGCATCCAGCGCCAGCACCACTGCTTCGCGGACCGAAGGATGATCGAGCAGGCGCGTTTCGATTTCGCCCAGTTCGATGCGGAAGCCACGGATTTTCACTTGATGGTCGATCCGCCCCAGATACTCGACCAGACCATCGGCACGCTGGCGCACCAAGTCGCCGGTGCGATACATGCGCCCGCCATCAGCGGCAAACGGGTCAGCGACAAAACGCTCGGCGCTGATGCCCGGGCGGTCGTGATAGGCCTGAGCCAGACCGGCGCCGCCGACAAACAATTCACCGGTCGCACCTTGCGGCACCAAGGCCAGATCGGCGTCGAGAATGTACGCGACTCGCGCCCCGATCACACTGCCGATCGGCACACTGCCAGCGCCCTCTTCCAGCACCTGCGGCGCCAGACTGGCCAGCGGCATGACCACGGTTTCAGTCGGGCCGTAGGCGTTGAAGAACAGCGCTGGCTGGAACGCCGCGCGGATGCGCTGTAGATGCTCGCCGGTCAGCGCTTCACCGCCGGTGATGATCATCCGCACCGGCAGGACTTCATTCTGCGTGGCAAGGAACTGCGCCAACTGGCTGCCGTAGCTCGGCGTGAAGCCGAGGACGTTGATCCGATGCGCACGAATCAAGCCGCAGATTTCTTCCGCGTCCCACTGCCCTTGCGCCCGCAGCACCACCTGCGCACCGCTGAGCAGCGGCACCAGCAAACGTTCGGTGGCGGCGTCGAAGTTGATCGAATAGAAATGCAGTTCACAGTCGTCCGGGCGCATGCCGAAGCGTTCGATCACGGCCCGGCAGTGCATGGCAATTTCGCCGTGGGAGACCACCACGCCTTTTGGTTTGCCGGTCGAGCCCGAGGTGTAAATCAGGTAGGCCTGATGCTGCGGCAGGCTGATAAACGGCAACTCGCTGGCCGGGTAGTCGGCCAATCCCGGGCTGTCGTCTTCCAGACACCAGCGCGCCACGTCTGACGGCAAGTCACCCAGGGCCTGGAACATCGCCCGATCGCTGAGCAGCAGACCGATGCGGCTGTCTTCGATCATGTAATGCAGACGATCCAGCGGGTACTCCGGATCCAGCGGCACATAGGCGCCGCCAGCCTTGAGAATCGCCAGCAGGCCGATGACCATTTCCAGCGAACGCTCCAGCGCCAGCCCCACCCGCACCTGCGGGCCGACCCCACGTTCACGCAGCGCCCAGGCCAGACGATTGGCCCGGGCATCGAGTTCGGCGTAGCTCAGGGTCTGCCCGGCGAAGGTCAGCGCCGGCGCGTCTTTGCGCGCCAGTGCCTGTTCGGCAAACAGATGATGGATGCACTGGTCGAGACGATGTTCGCCCGGCTCGACGCCAAGGCTGTCGAGCAGGTGCTGTTGCTCGGTGTTGTCGAGCAACGGCAGTTCGCTGAGGCGTTGCTGCGGATCAGCGATCAACGCTTCAAGCAGGTTGCGCCAATGCCTGGCCATGCGTTCGATGGTCGGTTCGTCGAACAGATCGGTGCTGTAAGTCAGGCAGCAGCCGAGGCGATGGTCGAGGTCGGTGACTTCCAGATTGAGGTCGAACTTGGTCGCCCGCGCATCGTTGGCCAGATACTCGACAGTCATCCCAGCGAGGGTGCGGCTCTGCTGGAATTCCCAGCGCTGCACGTTGCACATCACCTGGAACAGCGGGTTGTAGGCCGCACTGCGTGGCGGCTGCAAGGCTTCGACCAAATGATCGAACGGCAGATCCTGATGGGACTGGCCTTCGATCACGGTGTGGCGCACCTGCTCGAACAGTTCGCCGACCGACATCTGCCCGTCGAGCTGGCAACGCAGCACCTGGGTGTTGAGGAACGCCCCGATCAGCCCTTCGCTTTCCGGGCGGATGCGGTTGGCCACCGGCGCGCCGATGCGCAGGTCGGTCTGGCCGCTGTAGCGGTAGAGCAATGTGGCGAGCGCGGCGGTCATGGTCATGAACAGGGTCAGGCCGTTTTGCGCATTGAACGCCCGCACCCGCGCAGCGAGATCGTCGCTCAGATCGAAACGGAACAGCTCGCCCTGATGGCTCTGTACCGGCGGACGGGGACGGTCGCCGGGCAGTTCCAGCAGCGGATGTTCGCGACCGAGCTGCGCGGTCCAGTAATCGAGCTGGCGCTGGCGCTCGCCGGACTCCAGCCACTGACGCTGCCAGATGCTGTAGTCGAGGTATTGCACCGGCAGCGGCTCGAGCGGTGATTCGCGCTCATCGACGAACGCTTCATACAGCGCACTGAGTTCACGGGCAAAGATGTCCATCGCCCAGCCTTCGGTGACGATGTGGTGCAGGGTCAGGACGAAGTAATGCTCGTGCTCGGCAGTCTTGACCAGGCAGGCGCGCAGCAGCGGTCCGGCTTCCAGATCGAACGGCTGGTGCGCTTCTGCATCGGCCAGTTGCTGGACTTGTAGCTCCCGGACTTCTGCCGGCAGGCTGGAGAAATCCTTCCAGCCCATGCGCACGCCGGTCTCGGCATGCACCTGTTGGCGGGCAACACCGTCAACGCTGGGGAATGTAGTGCGCAGGGTTTCGTGGCGCAGGATCAGCGCCTGCAACGCCGCCTCGAAATGCTCGACATGCAGCGCGCCGCGCAAGCGCGCCATGCCGCCGACGTTGTAGGCCGGGCTGTCCGGTTCCATCTGCCAGAGGAACCACATGCGCTGCTGCGAATAGGACAGAGGCACCGCTTGGCTGCGGTCGACTGTGCCGATCGGCAGCTGTTGGTTGGTGCGGCCGCTGGCCTGGATCAGGCGGATCTGTTCGGCGTAATCGCCCAGTTTGCTGTGCTCGAACAGTGTGCGCAGCGGCAGTTCGACGTCACAGGCCTGACGTGTGCGCGAAATGATTTGCGTGGCCAGCAGCGAGTGACCGCCGAGAGCAAAGAAATCGTCGCGCAGGCCGATCTGCTTCAGACCCAGCACTTCGCGCCAGATCGCGGCGATTTGTTGCTCCAGTTCGCTGACCGGTTCGACGTGTTCACGCACCTGCCATTGCGGTTCGGGCAAGGCGCGGCGGTCGAGTTTGCCGCTGGGGCTCAGCGGCATCGCGTCGAGGCGCAGCAGTTGCGCCGGGACCATGTATTCCGGCAGCTCAGCGACCAAAGCGTTGTTCAGTCGAGCGATTTGTTGCTCGGCATTTTCATGCGCATCGCTCGCCGTGAAGTAGCCGATCAGTTGCCCACCGGCAGCGGTTTCGCGCACCAGCACCACGGCCTGGGCGACGCCATTTTGCGCCAGCAGTCGCGCCTGGATTTCTTCCGGTTCGACGCGAAAGCCGCGCAGTTTGACCTGCTGATCGAGACGGCCGAGATATTCGATCACGCCATCCGAGGACCAGCGCGCACGGTCGCCGGTGCGGTACAAACGGGCACCCTGCTCGCCCAGTGGATCGACAACAAAACGCTCGGCGGTCAACGCCGGACGCCCCAGATAACCACGCGCCAGACCGATGCCGCTGATGCACAACTCGCCCGGCACGCCCGCCGGCACTGGATTGAGATCGGCATCGAGAATGCGGCAGACCACATTGCCCAGCGGCCGGCCAATCGGCGAGCGCTCACCATCGACAGTTGTGCAGTGCCAATGAGTGACGTTGATTGCGGTTTCAGTCGGCCCGTAACGGTTGTGCAATTGCACCGCTGGCAATTGCGCCAGTACCCGGTTGCGCAGCTCGGCGGGCAAGGCTTCACCGCCGGAAAACAGCCGGCGCAGGCTGGTGCATTCGGCACTCAGCGGCTCGTCGATGAACAGCGCCAGCAGCGGCGGGACGAAGTGCAGCGTGGTCACGCCGTATTGCTGGACCAGTTGCGCGATGCGATGCGGGTCGCGGTGCTCGCCGGGGGCGGCAAGCAGCAGACGCGCGCCGGTGATCAGCGGCCAGAAGCATTCCCACACCGAGACGTCGAAACTGATCGGCGCTTTTTGCATCAGCACGTCGGTTTCGTCGAGACGGTAAGTGTCCTGCATCCATTGCAGGCGCTCGGCCAGCGCGGCGTGGGTGTTGCCGACCCCTTTCGGTTGCCCGGTGGAACCCGATGTGTAAATCACGTAGGCGAGGTTGTCGCCGTGCAGTCGCAGTCCCGGTGCCTGGCTCGGCCATTTATCCAGGTGCAGCGCATCCATGGCGATCACGCTGACGCCATCGCTGGCCGGCAGACGCTCGAGCAATTGCGTCTGGGTCAGGAGCAGTTCGACGCCGCTGTCGCGGAGCATGTACGCGAGACGCTCGGCCGGATAATCCGGATCAAGCGGCACAGAGGCGCCGCCGGCCTTGATGATCGCCAGCAGAGCGATCAGCAGTTGCGGCGAACGCTCGGCGGCAATGGCCACGCACACGTCCGGGCCAACGCCCTTGTCGCGCAGGTAATGGGCGAGGCGGTTGGCTTGCGCGTGCAGCTCGGCAAAATCCAGACTACCGCCGTCCCAAACCAGTGCGGTGCGTTGCGGGGTGTTGCGCAATTGTTGCTCGAGCAGTTCCGGCAGCCAGTGTTGCGCCGGGGTGCACGGAGCGACGCTCCAGTCCTTCTGCTGATTCTGCTCGCTGGCGGTCAGCAAGCGCAGATCGCCGATGGCCTGCTTTGGCTGTTCGCAGACCTCGCTGAGCAGATTATGGAAATGCTCGGCCAGACGCTCGATGGTCGTGGCATCGAACAGTTCGCTGGCGTAGTCGAACGCCAAGCTCAGGCGGCCGTTGCGATCCTCTTCGCTGTGCAATTGCAGATCGAACTTGGCCTCGCGGCTGTGCCACGGCAGTTCTTCGGCGAGCAGACCGGGCAGGCGCTTGAGTGCACTGAGGTCGCGCTGCTGATGGTTGAACATGACCTGGAACAGTCCCTGTTCGCGGGCCTGCGGGAAAGCTTCAAGCAATTGTTCGAAGGGCAGATCCTGATGGGCCTGGGCGCCGAGTGCGGCTTGGCGGGTCTGGTTCAGCAACTCGGCAAATGTCAGGCGCGAATCGATTTGCGCACGCAACACTTGGGTATTGATGAAGAAGCCGATCAGGCTTTGGGTTTCCAGGCGCGGACGGTTGGCGTTGGGCACGCCGATGCGAATGTCGCGCTGACCGCTGTAGCGGTGCAGCAAACTTTGCAACGCAGCGAGCAGAAGCATGAACGGCGTGGCTTCGTGAGCCTGCGCGGTCTGGCGGATCGCCTCGCTGAGTTTGCTACTCAAGCGCACGTTGTAGCGTGCGGCGCTGTGGTTGTGTCTGGCCGAGCGCGGGTGATCGGTGGCCAGTTCCAATGGCGGATGTTCTTCGCCCAACTGCGCTTTCCAGTACGCCAGTTGCCGCTCGCCCTCGCCTTGCGCCAACCATTGCCGCTGCCAGTTGCCGTAATCGGCGTATTGCGTGGGCAGCGCTGCCAGTGTCGCCGGCGCACCTTGGGTTGCCGCCGCGTAGAGACGCGAGAATTCGTCGAGGAGGATATTCAGCGACCAGCCGTCAGCGATGATGTGGTGCAGGGTCACCAGCAGTTGATGTTCTTCGTCATCGAGACGCACCAGTGTCACCGCCAGCAAAGGGCCTTTTTCCAGATCGAACCGAGTGCGCGCCTCGTCTTCGCGAATCTGCTCGGCACGGGCTTCACGCTCGGCCATTGGCAGGTCGCTGATGTCGATCAGTTGCAGGTTGAATTCGGCATCAGCGAGCACTTGCTGCAATGCCACGCCGTCGCGCTCGAAGAAACGTGTGCGCAAAGATTCGTGGCGTTCGATCAGTTGCTGGAAGCTGGCGCGCAGGGCGTCTTCATCCAGTTCGCCACGCAAGCGCAGGCCGCCGGGAATGTTGTAGGCGCTACTGTGCGGGTCGAGTTGCCAAGTGATCCACAGACGGTTTTGTGCCAGCGACTGCGGCATCGGCTCGCTGCGCGACAAGGTGCTGATCGGACCTTGAGCGCTGCCGCCGTCCTGTTTTAGCTGCGCCACAGCGGCGGCGAAAGCGGAGAGGGTTGGCGCTTCGAACAGCAGGCGCAGGCTCAGCTCGACACCGAGTGCTTCGCGAACCCGCGCGACCACTTGCGTCGCGGCGATCGAGTTGCCGCCGAGCAGGAAGAAGTGATCGTCGGCGTTGATCTGTTTGACGTTGAGTTGCTCGGCCCAGATTTGCCCGATCACCGTTTCGAGATCCGAAGTGCTGCTGGTCGCGTTTTCCGTTGCCGCTGTGATCGAAGGAAACAGCGCGTAACTGTCGAGGCTGCCATCAGCCAGACGGTTGCGGCACGCCGAGCGCTGCAGTTTGCCGCTGGAGGTTTTCGGCAACGCGCCCGGATTGAGCAGCACCACCACGCTTGGCGCCTCCTGATACGCCTCGGCCACGGCTTGGCGAATGGCTTTGATCAGCGCATCTGGCGCGAGGATTTTCTGCACGCTGCGGCTGATTTCCGCAGCAATGCCGATGCCCTCTTCGCCGTTGTAAGTGACCGCGAACGCCGCCACGCGGCCCTTGCGCACCACTTCGACTTCGCGCTCGACAGTCTGCTCGATGTCCTGCGGATAGAGGTTGTGTCCGCGGACGATGAGCATGTCTTTCAGGCGCCCGGTGACGAACAACTCGCCCGCACGGATAAAACCCAGGTCGCCGGTGCGCAACCAGGTGCGGCCGGCGTGCTGCACGAAGGTCTTGGCGCTGGCTTCGGGGTTGCGCCAGTAACCGTGGGCGATGCTCGGGCCGGCGGCCCAGACTTCGCCGACGGCGTTGTCGGCGAGTTCTTCGAGGGTATTCGGTTCGACAATCAGCACCGCGTGCTCAGGCTGGCTGATGCCGCAGCTCATGATCGCGCTGCCGTCGCCCGGCTCGGCGCGGTTTTGCGCCAGCGCCTGATCGTCCACGCGCAGTGCCGGGATGCCGGCGCCGCGCGGTGTTCCGGCGACATACAGGGTGGCCTCGGCCAGACCGTACGAGGCCATGAAACTGTTTTCGCTGAAACCGCAGGCGGCGAATTTTTCCGCGAAGCGCTCGAGGGTGTCGAGGCGGATCGGCTCGGAGCCGGAATAGGCCACGCGCCATCGACTCAGATCGAGGCGCTCAAGGGCCGATTCGCTGACCCGCTCACTGCACAAGCGATAGGCGAAATCCGGGCCGCCGCTGATGGTGCCGCCGTACTCGGCAATCGCTTCCAGCCAGCGCAACGGCCGGCCGAGGAAGTACGCCGGCGACATCAGAATGCACGGCACGCCGCTGAAAATCGGTTGCAGCAGACCACCGATCAGCCCCATGTCGTGGTACAGCGGCAACCAGCTGACGATGACGTCGTCCGGGTTCACATCGATGCCGAAGCCGCGACGGATCAGCAGTTCGTTGGCGACCAGATTGCCATGGCTGACCTGCACACCCTTGGGCAGCGCGGTGGAGCCGGAAGTGTATTGCAGAAAGGCGATGTGCTCGGGCGGCAGGCTCGGCTCAACCCAGCGTTCGGCCAGTGCGCTGTCGAGGGTGTCGACGCACAACAGCGGCGGCGCGCCGTCGATTTGTTGCAAGGCATCGCGCAGGTCGGCGCTGGTCAGCAACAGCTTGGGCTCGGCGTCGGCGATGATCGACAGCAAACGCTCCTGATGATGACGACGCGCGGATTCCGGCGGATAGGCCGGCACCGCAATCACACCGGCATACAGGCAACCGAAAAACGCCGCGACGTAATCCGCGCCACTGGGAAACAGCAGCACCGCACGCTCACCGAATCCAGCCTGAGCCTGCAACGCAGCGGCGATGGTGCGCGCGCGTTGATCGAGTTCGCGATAGCTGAGCACCACAGCCTGCTCCGGGTTTTCGGCGAGAAAACGCAAGGCCAGTCGGTCCGGCGTCAGGGCCGCGCGACGCTTGAGGGCATGGACCAGGGTGCTGGGGAGTTCGAACGCGTCGGTCATGAGGTTTCCTGCCTGAATTCGGCTTGCAAGTGGAATCGGGTGGCTGCGTCACACCTCTCGAGAGGCGCGCGGGGCGCGGTCTGTGCCGACCGCGCAAGGCATCGGAATGCGCTGAGGCCGGGGATCTGCACCCGGGCCATTCACCAATGAGAACGGATGGAGTGGGGAAATAATTAGTCGGCAGGTGCGACGTCCAGCGGGGCCGGGGTGCGGCGGCGTGTCGCAGTTGGCAAAACACATCGCCTTACAGCAATACCTCTCTTTCTCATTTGACAATCATTATCATTCAACATAATTTGTCGCTCGATGTGTAGGACGGCGCCGTCCCCCGAGGCCCTCCCACTAACCTATTGGCAGCAAGGTGATTTCCATGACGGAACAAGTATCCACAAGCAGGTGCGATTCACCGCTACTTCAGGCATTCGTCGACAATCGACTGATTCTGGTCAAGATTGCAGCCCGCATTACCGGCTGCCGGTCTCGTGCCGAAGACGTGGTTCAGGATGCGTTTTTCCGACTGCAATCGGCGCCGCCGATCACGTCGTCGATCAAGGCTCAACTGAGCTACCTGTTCCAGATCGTGCGCAACCTCGCCATCGATCACTACCGCAAGCAGGCGCTCGAACAAAAATACTCAGGCCCGGAAGAGGAAGGCTTGAACGTGGTGATTCAGGGCGCTTCGCCGGAAACTTCGCACATCAACTTCTCGACCCTCGAACACATCGCCGATGCGCTGACCGAACTGCCCAGCCGCACCCGCTATGCCTTCGAGATGTACCGCTTGCACGGCGTGCCGCAGAAAGACATCGCCAAGGAACTGGGCGTATCGCCCACCCTGGTCAACTTCATGATTCGTGATGCGCTGGTGCACTGTCGCAAGGTCTCGGGCAGTCGGCGGGATGCGGTGATTGCGGGTCGTCGCTGAGACCGCGTCGTCTGATCAAAAAAGATCGCAGCCTTCGGCAGCTCCTACATGAGAATGCATTCCTCTGTAGGAGCTGCCAAAGGCTGCGATCTTTTTGCTTGATGCGGTATCAGGCCAGCTTGCACCGATCAAAAAACCGCTCCCGCCCCAGAATCATCAATGCCGCGCGCTTGTGCGGAAAATCGAATTCCTTCTCGCAGTGAAAGCACTGGTTGTGCATATGTCCGATCATCTTCGCGTTGTCGGCACGTGGCTCGGCGACCACGCGCTGGGTGCGTGGATCATCGAGAAACAGGTAATGCACCAGTGCCGATAACCAGCTCGCCACTTTGTGCGGGCCGCGATGACTCTCCTCGCCGACCAGCATGTGAATGCCACGGTCGTAATCGTCGGCATCATAGAACGGCGCGATACGATCTTCCTTGGCCCAGTAGGCTTCGAAATAAGCGAACGGCTGATCATCGAAACAGCCAATCAGCGTCAATGTGTGCGGATCGCCATCGAGCTTGCTGAGATATTCGCGATGCTGCTCAAGGCTGCCCTCCTCCTGCCAGAAACTCGCCACGCGCGGGCTGTTCTGCCAGCGATTGAAGCGCGACAGATCTTCCTCGATTTCCAGCGTTCGCAAGGAAATCCACGCGCCGAGCCGCGCATCGAAACGCCGATAGACTTCACCGCGCGGCTTCACCGGTCGCAGCGGATGGCGCTTGCCGTGGCTGATGACCATTTGCTGCGGATAGCTGCCGGTCAGTGAAGTGCCCAGCCACGGCTGCGGCAGTTGCCAGAACAGCGTGCGCTCGCAGCGATACTCGCCGGCGACTTCGGTGTTGATCAGCAAACCACTGAATAAGGCTTCGGTCGGCGGCTGATCGAGTTGCCAGGTCAATTGCTGGCACGCCGGGTCACGGGCGAACAACCAATAACAGGCGGCCCACAAGGCTTGCCCGGGCGGCAGGGCAAAACGTTCATCAAGCTGAATCGGGCCATTGGCCTCGCGGTCCAGGCGCAGCCGAATCAGCGGTTGCCCGTCCAGGCTCAGGCTCAAGCGGCTCTCGGTAGCATCAGCGATCAAGCGACTGCCCGAGGGCAACGCCAGGGCAGTCAGGTCATTCAGATTGGACATGGGTCGGGCTCACGTAATCGTCGACAGTTCAACGAAGTGACGTGAGCCAGGAGGGGAAATTTAAGCGCGAGATGCAAACAGCGCTTCAGTGATGCGGCACGGGCACCACGGCAATCTTGTAAGGCTCGAAAATCTTCAGCAATTCGCCATTGTCACGCAGACGCTGCAACAGATTGCCGAAGGCGTCGCCGGTGATCGGAGCGCTTGGCCGCAGAATCGCGTAATGGTGATAGATCTGATCGGTACGCTGCGAAGCCAACAGCTCGTCGCGGACCTTCTCGTTGCGCAGCAGGTAATCGAACAGATAGGAACGGGTCACCAGGGCAATGTCGGCGCGCCCGCGCAGGACCATCAGCAGGTTGCTGTCGTGGGAATAGGTCAGCGTGGCGTTGTAGTTGTGCGCGAGGAATTTCGGGTCGGCGTTGAAGTTGGCAAATTCGTAGTGATAACCGCTGAACAGCGCCAGACGTTTGCCCGACAGGCTCGAGAAGTAGTTTTGCTGGCGGCCGTCTTCGCGTTGCGCGACGAAAATCTCGGCGTCTTCCAGGCCCATGTCGACGTCGTCGTGGGGAATGTCCTTCCAGCCCCACTCGGGGTTCTCGAAGATCGCCATATCGATGCGGCCCTGCTTGAAATCACCGAAACGGCGCGGGATCGACGTCGGCACCAGGACGAACTGATAGTCGCTCTGCGAGCGGTTCAGCGCCTCGATCAATTGCGGCAACAGGCCGGTGTCGGCGCCGTTTTCCGGGCGAATCGTATAGGGCGGGAAATGCGCGGCGCCGACCCGGACCAATTGCGCTGACTGAGCGGGCAATACCCATAACGCAGCCAGCGCGGCGAGCATCAGCCCGGCGGCTGTCCGAATTGGCGAAGACTTCAAAACACCCCACTCCCCGAAAAAAATAGCGATCAATGCATTCAAGCTAGGCGGTTTCGCCGACTTAGCCAGTTTGTCGGCCGGTCCGACAACCGTTCAACGCGCTTCGAGGACCAGAATCAGCGCTTCATCGGCGAGCTGATCGAGGCTCAAACTGCCGCCGGCACGGAACCAGGTGGTGGTCCAGGACAGTGCGCCGGTAAGGAAACGTCGGGTAATAAAAACGTCGCCGCGAATATAGCCGGCGTCCTTGGCCTCGCCCAGAACCTGCAGCCAGATGTCTTCATAAACGTCACGCAAAGCAAGGACTTTAGCCTGGCCGTCTTCGGACAATGAGCGCCATTCGTACACCAGCACCGCCATCGCCTCGCCACTGCCGCCCATGATCGACTGCAATTCGCAGCGAATCAGCGCCAGCACTTTCTCGCGCACGTCGCCGGCTTCGGCCAGGGCTGCGCGCATCAGCGCGGTGTTGTAGCGGATGGTTTCCTCCATCACCGCGCGGAGAATTTCATCCTTGCTTTTGAAGTGATGAAAAATGCTTCCCGACTGAATGCCCACAGCGCTGGCCAGATCACGCACCGTGGTGCGCTCGTAGCCTTTGTTGCGAAACAGGTGAGCCGCCACTTGCAGCAATTTGCCGCGGGCGCTGTCCGGGTCGGTCAACTGGCCTTGGTCGACCAGTTCGCGCATGACCCGCAGGGCTTTTTGCTCGTCCACCCGTTCTCTCCTACAGTCGATCAGTGTGTTGCCCCCTGTAACCGCAGGGTTGCGCGCAATTTAAGCCGCGCGCGGGCACCAAGCAAGCGCTTGGGCAGAAGAATGTTTCGCCTGTTTACAAACCAAGCGCTTGCTTGGTAGCCTCCAGACACTTCTGTCGCAGGTCCCTGAGTCGGAGATAAAAATGCCAACCACCGTGCGAATCGGCTGCGCCAGTGCTTTTTGGGGCGACACCTCCACTTCTGCCGCCCAGCTTGTCTCCGGCGGAAACCTGGATTATCTGGTGTTCGATTATCTGGCCGAGATCACCATGTCGCTGATGGCCGGCGCGCGCCTGAAAGACCCGCAGGCCGGGTTCGCGGGTGACTTCGTTGAAGTGCTGGCGCCGCTGCTGACGCAACTGGCCGAACAGAACATCCGCGTGATCAGCAATGCCGGCGGGGTCAATCCGCAGGCTTGCGCGGCGGCCCTGCAAGCGGCCTGTGACCAGGCTGGAGTCCAGCTGAAGATTGCCGTGTTGCTCGGCGACGACTTGCAAGGACAGCTCAAAAACCCCGCCGACATCCGCGAAATGTTCAGCGGCGCGCCACTTCCGCGCATGTGCGTGTCGACCAACGCCTACCTCGGCGCGCCGGGGATTGTCGAAGCTTTGCGCCTGGGTGCCGACATTGTCATCACCGGCCGGGTGGTCGACAGCGCCGTGGTCAGCGCGGCGCTGGTGCACGAGTTCGGTTGGTCGTGGCACGACTACGACAAACTCGCCCAGGCCGCGCTGGCCGGGCACATCATCGAATGCGGCGCGCAGTGCACCGGCGGTAATTTCACCGACTGGCGCGAGGTGCCGGATTACGAGCACATCGGTTTTCCAATCGTCGAGGTCAGCGCCGATGGCCAGTTCCTCGTCAGCAAAACCGAAGGCTCCGGCGGCCTGGTCACGCCGCTGACCGTCGGCGAGCAGATGCTCTACGAAATCGGCGATCCGCAGGCCTATCTGTTACCCGACGTGATCTGCGATTTCACTCAGGTCAAACTTCAGCAACAAGGCAAAAATATCGTGCAGGTGCACGGTGCCAAAGGCCTGCCGCCCAGCGATAAATACAAGGTCAGCGCCACCTACCCGGACGGTTTTCGCTGCACCGCCAGTTGCCTGATGGCCGGCATCGACGCGGTGGACAAGGCGCGGCGGGTCAGTCAGGCGATCATCGACAAGACCGCCGAGATGTTCAGCCTGCGCGGCTGGGCGCCGTACAGCGAAACCCATGTCGAACTGCTCGGCAGCGAAGCCACCTACGGCCCCCACGGCCAGCGCCGCGACAGCCGTGAAGTGGTGATCAAAATCGCCGTACGCCATCCTGACAAACGCGCGCTGGTGCTGTTTTCCAAAGAGATCGCCCAGGCCGCGACCGGTATGGCGCCCGGTCTGACCGGCATTGTCGGCGGACGTCCGACCGTGTACCCGGTCATCCGCCTGTTCTCATTTCTCATAGATAAAAATGCCTGCACGCTGCACATCGACATGGCCGGTGAGCGCCATCCGTGCACCCTCCCCGACCCAGTGGCCCTCGACAGCGCAGATTTGCCGCTCGCCCATCAGCCACCCAAACCCCAGGGCCGCGCCGATGCCAGTGTGCCGCTGGTGAAACTGGCGGTGGCGCGCTCCGGCGACAAGGGCAACCACAGCAACATCGGCGTGATGCCTCGCCATCCCGATTACCTGCCATGGATCGCCGAAGCGCTGACCACTTCGGTGGTGGTCGACTGGATGCGCCACGTCCTCGATCCGCTTCTCGGGCGCGTCGAACGCTGGTATCTGCCCGGCACCCACAGCCTCAACTTTCTTTTGGAAAACGCCCTCGGCGGTGGCGGTGTCGCCAGTCTGCGCATCGACCCGCAAGGCAAAGCCTTCGCCCAGCAACTATTGGAAATCCATATCCCGGTGCCGCAGAGCATCGCCGAACAGCTCGACTAGAGGATGGTGTGCATGGCTTACGCGTCGATTTTTCGCGCCGATCTGTTCAGCGGCCAGAACCTGATTGTCACCGGTGGCGGCAGCGGCATCGGTCGCTGCACCGCCCATGAACTGGCAGCGCTCGGCGCCAATGTGCTGCTGGTCGGGCGCAAGCCGGAAAAACTCGAAAAGGTCGCCGCCGAAATCACCGAGGACGGCGGCCGCGTGCACTGGAAGGCCTGCGATATCCGCGATGAAGAAGCGGTCAAGCAACTGGTCAAAGAGCTGATCGCCGAACACGGGCCGATCCATGGTCTGGTCAACAATGCCGGCGGCCAGTACCCGTCGCCCTTGGCCTCGATCAATCAGAAGGGCTTCGAAACCGTGCTGCGCACCAACCTGGTCGGCGGCTTTCTGATGGCCCGCGAAGTGTTCAATCAGTCGATGAGCAAACACGGCGGCAGCATCGTCAACATGCTCGCTGACATGTGGGGCGGCATGCCCGGCATGGGCCACTCGGGCGCCGCGCGTTCGGGCATGGACAACTTCACCAAGACTGCTGCGTTCGAGTGGGGTTACGCCGGGGTCCGGGTCAACGCCGTGGCGCCGGGCTGGATTGCGTCCAGCGGCATGGACACTTACGAAGGCGCATTCAAAGCGGTGATTCCGACCCTGCGCGAGCATGTGCCGCTCAAGCGTATCGGCACCGAATCGGAAGTCAGTGCGGCGATCGTGTTTCTGCTCAGCCCGGCGGCGGCATTCATCAGCGGCACCACGGTGAAAATCGACGGCGCCGCCAGCCTCGGCAGTCGCGCCTGGCCGCTGCACAAAGCCAGCCACAGCGAATCGTTCAATGGTTTTCACCGCGCGTATTTACCAGAAGTGTTGCGTCCCGACGTGCTCAAGGACAAGGAATAAGCCATGGCGCAGATTCAGTCGCAACTCGATCCGCACAGCGAAACATTCGCGCGCAACCGCGCGGCCATGCTCGCCGCCATCGAGCAGGTGCAGCAGCTCGAACAGAACCTGTTGAACAAGGCCGCCGAAGCCAAAGACAAATTCAGCAAACGCGGGCAACTGTTGCCCCGCGAACGCCTGAACCTTTTGCTCGACCCCGGCGCGCCGTTCCTCGAACTGGCCAGCCTCGCCGGCTACAAGTTGCATGACGACAAGGACGGCAGTTCGGCCGGTGGCGGGCTGATTGCCGGCATCGGTTATGTCTGCGGCATCCGCGCGATGGTGGTCGCCAACAACAGCGCAATCAAGGGCGGCACGATCTCGCCGAGCGGCCTGAAAAAATCCCTGCGCCTGCAACAGATCGCGCGGGAAAACAAACTGCCGATGATCACCCTCGCCGAAAGCGGCGGTGCCAATCTCAACTACGCGGCGGAGATTTTTGTCGAAGGCGCGCGCAGTTTCGCCAATCAGGCGCGCATGTCAGCCATGGGTTTGCCGCAGATCACCGTGGTACACGGCTCGGCCACCGCAGGCGGCGCCTATCAACCGGGGTTATCGGATTACGTAGTGGTGGTGCGCGGCAAGGCCAAGCTGTTTCTCGCCGGCCCGCCATTGCTCAAAGCGGCGACCGGCGAAGTGGCCAGCGATGAAGAACTCGGTGGCGCCGAAATGCACGCGCAGGTCGCGGGCACTGCCGAATATCTCGCCGAAAACGACGCTGACGGCTTACGCCAGGTCCGCGAGATCATGCGCATGTTGCCCTGGAACGAGCAGCTGCCGTGGCTGCCGCAGCCGCAATTCAAAGAACCGCTCTACCCCATCGACGAACTGCTCGGGCTGATCCCCGACGATGCAAAAAAGCCCTACGACGTGCGCGAAATCATCGCGCGGATTGCCGATGAATCGGACTTTCTCGAATTCAAAGGCGAGTTCGACCAGCAAACCCTTTGCGGCCAACTGAAAATCCAGGGCCGCGCCTGCGGCTTCATTGGCAACAACGGCCCGATCACCCCGCAAGGTGCGAGCAAGGCGGCGCAGTTCATCCAGTTGTGCGACCAGAGCCAGACGCCGCTGCTGTTTTTCCACAACACCACGGGTTTCATGGTCGGCACCGAATCGGAACAGCAGGGCGTGATCAAGCACGGCTCGAAACTGATCCAGGCGGTGGCCAACGCACGGGTGCCGAAACTGACCATTGTCGTCGGCGGTTCCTACGGCGCCGGCAACTACGCCATGTGCGGGCGCGGGCTCGATCCGCGCTTCATCTTCGCCTGGCCCAACAGCCGCACGGCAGTAATGGGCGGCGCACAGGCCGGCAAGGTCTTGCGCATCGTTACCGAAGCCAAACAGCTCAAGGACGGCATCGAGCCTGATCCGAAAATGCTCGACATGCTCGAACAGATGACCGCGCAGAAACTCGACAGCCAGTCCACCGCACTGTACGGCAGCGCCAACCTGTGGGACGACGGCCTGATCGACCCGCGCGACACCCGCACCCTGCTCGGTTACTTGCTGGATATCTGCCACGAAGCCGACATGCGCACGCTGCAACCCAACAGCTTCGGCGTCAGCCGCTTCTGACCGCCACGGATCCTACGGAGAACAACAATGATCTTCACCCCGGAACACGAAGCCCTGCGCCGCACCGTCCGCCAGTTCGTCACGCACGAGATCAACCCGCACGTCGAAGAATGGGAAAAGGCCGGGCGCTTTCCGATCCATGAGATTTTCCGCAAGGCCGGCGGCCTGGGTCTGCTGGGCATTTCCAAGCCGGAAAAATTCGGCGGCATGGGCCTCGACTACAGCTATTCGATCGTCGCCGCCGAAGAGTTCGGCACCATCCATTGCGGCGGCATTCCGATGTCGATCGGCGTACAGACCGACATGTGCACACCCGCCCTCGCCCGCTTCGGCTCCGACGAACTGCGCGAAGAATTCCTGCGTCCGGCCATCACTGGCGAACAGGTCGGTTGCATCGGCGTTTCCGAAGTCGGCGCCGGCTCCGATGTCGCCGGGCTGAAAACCACCGCGCGCAAGGACGGCGATGACTACGTGATCAACGGCAGCAAGATGTGGATCACCAACTCGCCGAGCGCTGATTTCATCTGCCTGCTCGCCAACACTTCGGACGACAAGCCGCACATCAACAAGTCGCTGATCATGGTGCCGATGAACACCCCGGGGATCAGCCTCAGCTCGCACCTGGACAAGCTCGGCATGCGCAGTTCGGAAACCGCGCAGGTGTTCTTCGACAACGTGCGCGTGCCGCAGCGCAACCGCATCGGCCATGAAGGCGCCGGGTTCATGATGCAGATGCTGCAGTTCCAGGAAGAACGCCTGTTCGGCGCGGCGAACATGATCAAGGGCCTGGAATATTGCATCGACAGCACCATCGAGTACTGCAAGGAACGCAAGACCTTCGGCAACGCGCTGATCGACAACCAGGTGATCCACTTCCGCCTCGCCGAATTGCAGACCGAAATCGAATGCCTGCGCGCACTGGTCTATCAGGCCACCGAGCAGTACATCAAAGGTCAGGACGTCACGCGCCTGGCGTCGATGGCCAAGCTCAAGGCCGGACGCCTCGGCCGTGAAGTCAGCGACAGCTGCCTGCAATATTGGGGCGGCATGGGCTTCATGTGGGACAACCCGGTGGCCCGCGCCTATCGCGATGTGCGTCTGGTATCGATTGGCGGCGGCGCCGACGAGATCATGCTGGGGATCATCTGCAAACTGATGGGCATCCTGCCGGGGAAAAAGAAATGAGCCCCCTGCCCGATTGCCAGACGCTGTTGCTGGAACTGCATGGCGGCGTGCTGCACATCACCCTCAACCGCCCGGACAGCCGCAACGCGATGAGCCTGCAAATGGTCGCCGAACTGCGCGCGGTGCTGGCGGCGATACGCGATGACCGCACAGTGCGGGCCTTGGTGCTCAGCGGTGCCGGCGGGCATTTTTGCGCCGGCGGCGACATCAAGGACATGGCCAACGCACGGGCTCAGGGGGCGGATGCTTACCGCGAGTTGAACCGGGTGTTCGGTGCGTTACTGGAACAAGCCCAACACACGCCGCAAGTGCTGATCTGCGTGTTGCAAGGCGCCGTGCTCGGCGGTGGCTTCGGCCTGGCCTGCGTCAGCGATGTTGCGATTAGTGATCACAAGGCGCAGTTCGGCTTGCCGGAAACCAGCCTCGGCCTGATCCCGGCGCAAATCGCACCGTTTGTGGTGCAACGGATCGGCTTGACCGAAACCCGCCGGCTCGCGCTGACGGCGGCGCGTTTCGATGGCGCCGAGGCGCAGCGATTGGGGCTGGTGCATTTCGTTGAACAGGATGCCCAGGCGCTGGCCGAGCGATTGGATGAGGTCCTGCAACAGGTGCTGCGCTGCGCACCCGAAGCGAATGCCGCGACCAAAGCATTGTTGCTGGCGAGTGCCGGACAGCCGTCGAGTGAGTTGCTTGATGAGGCGGCGCAGTGGTTCAGCGCGGCAGTGACTGGAGACGAAGGGATCGAAGGCACCTTGGCCTTTATGCAAAAGCGTAAACCGCGGTGGGCTATCTGAAAGCTTCGCGAGCAAGCTCGCTCCCACATTGGATCTGGATCACTTACAAATCTCTGTGGGAGCGAGCTTGCTCGCGAAGAGGCCAGCACCTGCGACGCAACTTCTGAGGAAATAGCCCATGCCCACCCTCCACAAAATCCTGATCGCCAACCGCGGTGAAATCGCCTGCCGCATCCAGCGCACGGCGCAGGCGCTGGGTTATCGCACCGTCGCCGTGTTCAGCGACGCCGACGCCGATGCGCTGCATGTACAAATGGCCGATCAGGCCGTGCACATCGGCCCGGCGCCGGTGCAGCAGTCGTACCTCAACATTGCGGCGATCCTCGACGCCGCCCGCCGCAGCGGCGCCGACGCGATTCACCCGGGCTACGGCTTCCTCTCGGAAAACGCTGATTTCGCCCGCGCCTGCGCCGAAGCCGGGCTGGTTTTCATCGGCCCCAGCGTCGAAGCGATCGAGCTGATGGGCAGCAAACGCCTGTCGAAAATCGCCATGCTCGACGCCGGCGTGCCATGCATTGCCGGCTATCAAGGCGCAGCGCAGGACGACGCGACGCTGCTGGCCGAAGCCGAGCGCATCGGTTATCCGCTGATGATCAAGGCCAGCGCCGGTGGTGGTGGGCGCGGCATGCGCCTGGTGCACGAGCCCAGCGACCTGCCGGCGCAACTGCGCACCGCTCGTTCCGAAGCACTGAACGGTTTCGGTAGCGACGAGTTGATTCTCGAGCAGGCGTTGATCGAGCCACGCCATGTTGAAGTACAGCTGTTCGGCGACCAGCACGGCAATCTGGTCTACCTCGGCGAACGCGATTGTTCCATCCAGCGCCGCCATCAGAAAGTCATCGAAGAAGCGCCCTGCCCGGTGATGACCGCCGAGCTGCGCAAGGCCATGGGCGAAGCAGCACTCAAGGCCGGACGCGCGGTGGATTACGTCGGCGCCGGCACCGTGGAGTTCCTGCTTGACGCACGCGGGCAGTTCTACTTTCTGGAGATGAACACCCGTCTGCAGGTCGAACACCCGGTGACGGAATTGATCACCGGGCTGGATCTGGTCGCGTGGCAGTTGCTGGTTGCCGAGGGCCAGCCGCTGCCGCTGACGCAGGAGCAGATCCGTCTCGACGGTCACGCCATGGAAGTACGCCTCTACGCTGAAGATCCCGCTGCGGATTTTCTTCCGCAAACCGGCCGAATTGCCGCATGGCAACCGGCTTCGGATCACGGTGCGCGCATCGATCACGGTCTGCTTGAAGGCCAGTCGGTCAGCCCGTTCTACGACCCGCTGCTGGGCAAACTGATCGCACACGGCGCAACCCGCGAAGAGGCGCGACGCATATTGTTGCGAGCGGTGCAGGACACCGTGATGCTTGGCGTGCAGAGCAATCAACGCTTACTCGAAGGCCTGCTGCAACATCCGCAGTTCATCAGTGGCGATTTCAGCACCGCTTTCATCCAGCAACATTTTTCCAGCCATGCCTGCCTTAACCCATTTGTGCCGACGGCGGAGCAGTTGGCGATTGCCGTGGTGTTGTTCTATCAGGCCAGCGCCCTACCGCATCGCGCCCCATTGAATGGCTGGCGCAACAACGCTAGCGTGCCGTTGCACTATCGACTCGGCAGTGACGAGCAGGACTGGACGCTGTCGGTGCTGGCGCGCAAACCCGGCGAGTTGGTCGTGCAGGCTGGCGAAAGCACTGTGGCGGTGAAAGTCATTGAGCACGCTGCGCAATCGATCACCCTCGAAGTCGACGGTCTGCGCCAGCGCCATGCCTATCGTCTGCACGATCGGCAGCTTTGGCTGTTCACCCATCCGGGCAGCCTGCGCCTGGAGGATCGAACTCATGCGCCGATCGACAGTCAGACCAGCGTCGCCTCCGGCATCCTGAAAGCCCCGATGGACGGTGCCATTGTCGATGTGCTGGTCAGCGAAGGCAGTATGGTCAGCAAGGGTCAATTGCTGGTGGTACTGGAGGCAATGAAAATGGAGCATCCGTTGAAGGCCGGCATCGATGGCGTGCTCAAACGGGTGCAAGTGAAGGTCGGCGATCAGGTAAAAAATCGTCAGGTTCTGTTGCAGGTCGAGTAGTCGCCCGGGCACAAGCGCGGGGTTTGACTACGCTCTGATAAATCAGAACGCGGAAATCAGGAACCCTGCGATGCCCCATTGGCTGGTCATAGATCTGGAAGCCACCACAGACGAGGGTGGCTGGCCGGTCACGGAAATGGAAATTATCGAGATCGGTGCGACCCTGGTCGACCGCGCCGGGCGCGAGCAGGGTCACTTCCAGCGCTTCGTCAAACCGACCCGCCGGCCATTGCTGACGCCGTTCTGTCGGGAGCTGACACACATCACCCAAGCCAACATCGATTCGGCGCAACCGCTGAGCGAAGTCTGGCCGGCCTTTGAGCGTTGGCTGGCGCAGCATCAGGCTCGCCTTGAAGGCTGGGCCAGTTGGGGCGGTTACGATCGCCAGCAATTGCTGCAGGAGTGGCAGCGTCTGCACATCGACAGCCGCCTGAGCAAAGTCCCGCACATGAACCTCAAACAGCGCTTCGCCAAGGCCCGGCGCCTGGAGCGACCACTGGGGCTCAACGCCGCGTTGCAGCTGGCAGGCATGCAGTTTTCCGGGCAACAACATCGAGCACTGGAAGATGCCCGCAATACTGCACGGTTGTTGCCATTGGTTCTGCCGCTATAGGCGCGTGACGGCGCGAAAAGCCTTGTGCATACTGGCCGCCCCCTTTTAAGCCCTTTTCGAGGAATCCGCCCATGTTTAAAGTCAACGAGTACTTCGACGGCACCGTCAAGTCGATCGCCTTTGGCACCGCTGAAGGTCCGGCGACCATTGGCGTCATGGCCCCGGGCGAATACGAATTCGGCACCAGCCAGCGCGAGATCATGCACGTGGTGTCCGGCGCGCTGAGCGTAAAACTGCCAGACAGCAGCGACTGGGAAACCTTCGCCGC
>NZ_RAZO01000263.1:4710-7796 GCF_004307535.1 Pseudomonas sp. Sample_9 | reverse complement strand
GCATCGATCCCGTTCAGGTAGTTCGGACTCAGTGGATTGCCCGACTGCCCCGTACCGTTCTGCGCCATCAGTGGCTCGCTCTGGCCGAAGTCGACGATAAAGCGCATCGACGGCGCGCGCGTGGTGGCGAAGTCCTGACCCCAGGCAAATGCCGAGCTGTTCAGCGTGGTGTGATCGCCACCAGCCGCCAGCGGCCCGCGAACGGTCTGACCATTGCTGTTTTTCCACGCATAGCTGTGCAATTTGCCCCACTGCCAGGCGCGATGATCGCCGCCCAACTGGCTGTCTCCCGCTGTAATCGCTGCAGCGAGGCTACGGGCGAGAATCACGGATTTGTCTTCCTTCTGCGGCGTGCGCAGATCATCCCAGAACGGACTGTCCTCACGTCCCAAGAGATGATCGGCCTGCGCCGCGTAGGACAGATCGCCATTGGCGACAAAGGCCTTCCACGCCGGGCTCGACTCAGGACCCAGTTCATCGAGGAAGATCTGCTTCATGCTTTCCTGCAGAAACAGTTCGTAGATCGCCGCATCCGCCGAGGTCGGGCTGAGCTTGCCGTCGAACGCCATCAAACGGGTGAAGGCTTCGCGAGCCTTGCTGCGCTCGGCGTCCGGCAGGGCGTCGATCGCCTGTTTCAGCGGTTGCTTCATCCCCGGCGCTTCGAAGATTTTTTTCAGCTTGGCGGCGAACGTGGTGGTCTGGTCGTACTGCATGGCGATCACGCTGCGGCTGTCGTGCTTGCCGCTGCCAGCCATTTCCGCCAAGCGTTCGCCACGCTCCGGTGCCGCCCAGGATTTCGACAACTGCATGCCGTAGCCGTCGGGAATCACCCGCTGGTTGGCGGTGCCGAGCCAGCCTTGTGCCGGGTCCTGATCGTAGGGGTGCAGCATCGGGTCGGCATAACCGTCCCAGTCGTAGCGACCGTCCCAGCCCGGCGAGGGCAGCAGGCCTTCGCCTTCGCGACGGTTGGGGAAGCGCCCGGTGACTTGCCAGCCGATATTGCTCGCATCGGCAAAGACCAGATTGAGGGTGATGGCGCGGATTTCGCGGCTGGCGTCCGAGGCGCGCTCGACGTTCTGCGCGCGGGTCAGGTCGAAGAAGGCATCCAGGGTTTTGTCGTCAGTGAAATTCGGTGTCTGCAACGCGAGGCCGAAACCGCTGCCCTGCGCCGCTGCCTGGGAACTGTTGAGCAGCGCGCCGTGGCGCGTTTCGTAAACGGCTTCGCGAATCGGCCGCTGGCCTTTGACGAAGTAGGTTTCGTTGCGCACGCCCAGCGGCTGCCATTTGCCGTTGACCTCATAGGTCAGGCTGCTGCCCTGACGGCGGATTTTCTCGAGGAAAAGATCCTGGTTATCGCCGAGCACGCTGGTCATGCTCCACGCCACTTTGCCGTTGAAGCCGCCGAGCACCATCGGCAGACCGGCAACCGTGACGCCGGCGGCCTGATATTTCGGCGCACGTATCTGCACGAAACTCCACAGCGACGGCGCGGCCAGCGGCCCGTGCGCATCGCTGGCCAGCAGGCTCTTGCCGCTGCGGCTGCGTTGCGGGGCGATTGCCCAGTTGTTCGCAGTCGGCGTGGCGAGCAGGTTCAGCGCCGACAGTTGCTGGCTGGCGCTGCTCAGTTCCGTCAGCCCCGGAATCTGCCCGTTGAGCTTGAGGCCTTGCAGTTTGTCGGCTTCAGCCACTGGCAGGTTTTCATCAGGCGCCGACGGGCTCAGCCAGGCGAGTTTGTCAGTGGTGACGGTTTGCGCGAGCACCAGCGACTGGATTTCCTCCGACAGGTTGGCCGACTGGCTGAAATTCAGCAGGGCAAAAATCAGCGCCGAATCTTCCGGTTTCCAGTATTCCGGTTTGTAACCGCTGGCGGCGAGGTCGCCCGGCAACTTGTCGGCGTAGCGGAACAGGTAGGCGTTGACGCCCCGTGCGTAGACTTCGAAGAAACGCTTGAGCCGTGGCGACGAGGCCTTGTACAGCTCGCCGGCGCTCTTTTTCAGATTGACCGCGCGCATGTAGCGGTCGGCATCGAGCATCGACGCGCCGGACATTTCCGCCAACCGGCCCTGAGCCAACAGGCGCAGGGTGACCATCTGGTTGATGCGGTCGCTGGCGTGGACGTAACCGAGACTGAACAGCGCGTCATGAAAGCTGTTGCTTTCGATCAGCGGCATGCCCATCGCATTGCGCCGCACCGAAACGTTCTGCGCCAGGCCCTTGAGCGGTTGCACGCCGGAGGTCGGCGGCAGGCTGTCCTGGGCGTTCCAGGTCTGGCAACCGGACAGGCCGAGAACACCGGCCACTGCTGCGGCAACGCCGAACCGGGGAAGAAAATGTGTAAGGGCTGGCGAGGCCATGGCGAAGCTCCTGCGGGGGTATAAGGCTGGGGGCGCAATAAAGCCGCTACGTTAGTGACGGCGCGAGGGCCGCGCAAGCGGGGCGAGCGGTTATTTATGCAGTTGTCGGCTGATCGGTCAGAGGCGTGACAGTTGCTTGTGGGAAAGCGCTGATGTTGAACTACGGAACGAGTCCCGAGCCCTGTCAGGAGAAAGATCGCTATGGAGCTTCAGAGCAACGCTGCGCTGATCATCATCGACCAGCAGAAAGGCATTTTGCATCCGCGCCTGGGGCGGCGGAATAATCCTCAGGCCGAGGAAAGAATGCTTGAGCTACTGGCGCTGTGGCGGCGCAGCGGGCGCCCGGTGGTTCACGTGCAGCACTTTTCGCGCTCGCCTGATTCCGTGTTCTGGCCGGAGCAGGAGGGGGTGGAGTTCCAGCCGCGCTTTATGCCGCAGGACGGTGAATGGCTGATTCAGAAACAGGTTCCGGATGCGTTTTGTGCCAGTGGGCTGGAGGCGCAGTTGCGTGAGGCTGGCATCGGGCAACTGATCATCGTTGGTGTGGCGACCAATAACTCTGTTGAGTCGACGGCGCGCACTGCGGGCAATCTGGGTTTCGATACGTTTGTGGCTGAGGATGCGTGCTTCACCTTCGACAAGGCCGATTATTTCGGCACACCGCGTACCGCTGAAGAGGTGCACGGGATGTCGCTGGGCAATCTGCATGGGGAGTATGCGACGGTGGTCAGT
>NZ_RAZO01000263.1:0-4610 GCF_004307535.1 Pseudomonas sp. Sample_9 | reverse complement strand
TCGTTGCGGCCGACGTCTTTCAGGGCGTTGCGCACCGGTTCCTGGTGGGCGTGGCCGCAGTTCGGGCCGTGGACATGGCCATGGTCGTGATCGTGATCGTGATCGTGATGGTGGTCATGATCGTGGTTGCAGTCAGGGCCATGGACATGGGGTTGCTGGGTCATCGAGGTCACTCCGGAGTTAGATCGGCGGGGATTATCACGCCATTGCGCTCAAGGTGCACGTAGTGGGCGATGAATAAACCGGTTTCCATTTCCCCCTGCAATCGATAGGGAATCTGCTGGTTCGGATTTTTCAGCAGTTTCACCACCTGTTTGACCTTCGGCCACAGGTTGGTTCGGATCGGCACTTTGAAGTAAGCGCTGCGCTTGGGGCCGACGGTAAACCAGTGCTCGTGCTCGCCCTCGGTGAGCAGCATGTCGGCCAGATGAATCCGGTATTCGAGGCCGCGCACGGTCAGGTCGCTGTCGTTGGGATTGTCGACGCGAAAGTGCAGGATGAATTTCTGTTCGAGCAGTTTGGCCCGCACCACCTCGACTTTCACCAGATGCACGGCGGGCTCGACGCCGTCATCGCTGAACCAAGAGGCGCAGCCGCCGAGGTTGAGGGTCAGCATCAACAGCAGAAAATGTAATGTGCGTCGATGACCGAGCATGGTGTTACTCCCTTTGGTGCCAGTCTAGACCTAAAAAGATCGCAGCCTTCGGCAGCTCCTACAGAATGAACGCAAATTCTTTGTAGGAGCGGCCGAAGGCTGCGATCTTTTGATCTTCAGCTCAAGCGCCGAAATAACCCGAACAACACTTCTTGAACTTCTGCCCGCTGCCGCAAGGGCAGCCGTCATTGCGCCCCAGCTTCATCTGCACCGTCGGATCGATGAAGTACCAGCACCCGCCGTTCTGGACAAATGAGGAGCGCTCGCGATGGCTGTGCTCGCCCTGGCTGTCGTGCCAGCGTGCGGTAAAGGTGACGAAGGCGTGTTCCGGCTGGCCGCCAAAGACTTCCGAGCTTTCAACCTCGAGGCCGAGCCAGGTGCTTTGTGCACTCCAGTCGCTGATCGATTGTCGGTTCAGTCCCGCCTGCTGCGCGGGCAGGGTGGTCGCCACCAGATAATCGACCAGTCCCAGCACATAAGCGCTGTAGCGTGAGCGCATCAAGGCTTCGGCGCACGGCGCCGGGTGGCCGTCGTGATAAGGGCCGCAGCAGGCGTCCAGCAGATTGCCGCTGCCGCAAGGGCAAATGGCTGTACTCATTGCATTACCACCAGTATTTCCCGAAGTTTTCCGGATTGGCCCAGAAGCGTGAATTGAGCCAGTCGGGGACTTGTTTGTAGTCAAGCAGATCGTAGGTGAACAGGGTCAGCACCTGCTCGTCGCGCTGGAAACGCTCGCTGGCCTGCAGGGCCAATGAGTAGAAGTCGGTTTCCTGCCAGCCACTGGCCGCCAGATCCGCCAGCACCGCGATGCGACTGGCGTTGAGATTGCGGATGCCGCCCAACAGATTCAGGCCATCGCGCTTGGGCAAATGTTCCAGGCAATCGACCACCAGCGCCAGATCGAAGCGTTGCGCGGCCAGCTCAGCCGGCAGCGCGCCGGGTGCGGCATGGGCGACCACGGTGTCTGGATGCGCGTCCTTGAAAGCGCTCAAGGCGGGAAACTCGCTGGCGCCGATCAACAGCAATCGAGCCGGGGCGTAGCGATCCAGCAAAGCGGCCAGCGCCTGTTGCGGCGTGCGCGAAGAAATGGCGACGTTCATCGAAGCTCCTCAGTCAGACCGCCAAGACTAGCCTGCCAGACCGCGTCGGCAAAGCGCCCGGTGGCGGCGGTTTTCGCCAAAAGAGGCAAACCCCTGTGAACACGGTCGCAAACAGCGGTGGCCTATTGCTGGCGGAGATTAAAACTCCGGTCTTTACTCCCTGAATCGGTTTTAAGCCGATCCCTCAGGAGAAAACTAGATGAGCATAGTTCGGACAGCATTACCCTTGGTTCTGCTAACCAGTGTGTTGACTGGTTGTGCAGGTTTGCAGAAGACCGACTGGCCGACCTGTGCGGCGGTCGGCGGTGTGGTGGGTGCCGGTCTCGGTGCGACGGAAAGCGCTTCGTGGGCCGGTTACGGTGCACTGCTTGTCGGTGGTACGGCAGCGGCCTATTGCTGGGTGCATGGTGACGGCGATGAAGACGGCGATGGCGTGCCGGACAGTCGCGACAAGTGCCCGGGCACACCTAAAGGCGTGCAGGTCGATGCTGACGGTTGCCCGCCACCGACGCCTGCGCCAGTGGTCGAAGAAGCGGTTGTGGTCAAGGAAGAAACTATCGTCATTCGTGATGTGCATTTCGAGTTCGACAAAGCCACGCTGACCGGCCCTGACAAGCAAGTGCTGGACAAGGTCGCCGATCGCCTGAAACAGGAATCCTCTACCGCGCAACTGACCGTGACCGGTCACACCGACAGTGTCGGCAGCGATGCCTACAACAAGAAACTGTCGGATCGTCGTGCGCACTCGGTGGTGGAATACCTGATTCAGCAGGGTGTACCGCGTGCCAGCTTCGTTTCGGTGTCGGGCCTTGGTGAAAGCCAGCCTGTTGCCGACAACAAGTCGGCCGATGGTCGCGCGCAGAACCGTCGCACCGAAATCAAAATCGTCCGCTAGCCCCTCTCGCATCCGCGGCTTGTGCAGTCGCGGATGCGGGTCTTTACTCCTGTGTAACCGGTATGGGCCGGTACACAGGAGCGTTCACAAATGCGTGTTTTCTCAAGGTCCGTCTTGCCGGTGCTGCTGCTAGGCAGCTTGCTCACCGGTTGTGCCACTCACAGCGATGGCACCGCCCCCCTCAATCAACGTACGTGGCCAATCTGCAGCCTGCTTGGCGGCCTGGTCGGCGGCGGTCTTGGCGCCATTGAAAGCGCAGGCTGGGCCGGTGGCGGCGCGGCATTGGGCATTCTTACCGGTGGGCTGATCTGTTACGCCCAGGATGGCGACGAAGACAGCGACGGCGTCTTTGACCGCCGCGACCGCTGCCCGGACACACCGGAAAATACCGAAGTCGATCACCGTGGCTGCCCGCTGCCGCAATATCCGGCGGCAGTCAAACCGGTCGAACCGGCGCCGCAAACCGAAGTGATCACCTTGAGCGATGCCGGCAACGTGCTGTTCGATTTCGACAAGTCCGATCTGACCCCGGCGGCCAAAGCCCAGCTCGACACCTTGATGGACAAGCTGCGCAATGCCGATGTGGTCAGCATCAAAGTCATCGGGCATACAGACAGCAAAGGCTCCGATGCCTATAACCAGGCTTTGTCCGAGCGGCGTGCGAGCAGTGTCGCAGCGTACTTGCTCAGTCAGGGCCTGGCGCCGAACAAGCTTACCAGCGAGGGTCGAGGCGAAAGTGAGCCGGTCGCCGATAACGCCACCGATGAAGGCCGCGCGGAAAATCGCCGGGTCGAGCTGCATATCAATCGTTAGGAAAGGTCTGTAGTCCGCCGGCTAGAGCTGCCGGGTCGAAATCATCGGCCCGGCAGCCATTTCATCAGCGTTTGCACAAATTTCATTTTTCCCTCTGGCTTATCCCCCGCAGAAGCCGGTACTGTGCGTGCAAAGAATAATTCGCAACACGGGGGAGCGTATGAAGGTGTTCTGGGGGCTGGGGCGTTTGCTGACCCTGCTGTTCTGCTGCGTGGTGCTGGCCAATCAACTGGTGCCGTTTGTTCATCCGCTGCATCTGCTGGTCAATCTGGCCGGCGCTCTGTTGTTGCTGATTCATCTACTCGAAGTGCTGCTGTGCAACCGCAGCCTCAAGGGCCGTCCGCATCCTTGGCGTGATCGTGGCCGCATCCTGTTGTTCGGCGTTTTCCACCTGCAAACCATCCCGGCCCCGGCCGCTCCGGAGGCTTCTTCCCATGCGTAAACTCTGCCTGCTCGCTGCATTTATCAGCCCATTGGCCTGTGCCCAAGTGGTCAACGTGCAAAGCAATTCTTTGATGCGCTTGCCCAACACCACCAGCACGCTGCAACTGGAGAAACTGGAAGTGGCCGATTACGGCACCTTGCTGATCCCGTCCAATGTGACCGAATTGAACATCGATGAATTGCGCTTGGGCCACGAAGCGCGCATCGCCATCGTTCCGGCTGAACAGGCGCTGGAAGTGAAGGTCAAGCGCGCTGAGTTGAGCGAGGGCAGCCAGATCACCGCACGCGGCGCCCCGGGCACTTATGAAAAAGCGGCCCGGGCAGGGCGCAATCTGAATCTGCAATTTCAGGCCCTGAGCGCGCCGCAGCTGACGGTCGATGCCCGTGGCGGCCGGGGCGCGCCAGGTTTCGTCGGCCTCGACGGCGGCAACGGTGAAGATCCGGGCTGCACCTATGGCTCGGCCGGCCACGGTGCCGATGGCAGTGACGGCAGCGATGGCCAGCCGGGCGCGCCGGGTGCGCTGGTGCGCCTCGCCGTACCACGGGAGTTCCCTGCCGAGCTGATCAAGGTCAACGTGGCTGGCGGTGCCGGCGGCCCGGCGGGTGTCGGTGGTAAAGCAGGCAAGGGCGGCAAATCCAAGGGCTGCCTGGTGTACCGCGCAGATGGCGGCAAGAACGGCAAGGCCGGCGCGGATGGCCAGCC